>JACPOE010000017.1 GCA_016185105.1 Bdellovibrio sp. | reverse complement strand
TTCACCCGCAGATTCAGATGTGGGAATCAGCTCTTCAGGATCCCAATACAGTGTGTTCGCCCGCCATTCATGCGGCATTTGTCGCTTGGAGAAATCAACAGTGGCGTGAATTTCAGCAGCAGGCCGAAGTGATTTTTCACTCTCGCACAAACTGCGATGAACGCGGCTATTGGCTCTTCCTGTTGATCAGTAGCAGTGAAATTCAATACGATTTGACTCTTCGTGAATTGTTTTTCAGGCTGTGGTCTGAGATTCCACGGTGGAGTCAATCTCCTTACTGCCGCCACTTACGCTCGTATTCAGAAGGAATGTTGGCTTTTTTCAATTGCCATTTGCTTGAAGCCGAACGCCGCTTCACCTTGGCTCTCTTTGAGGCCAGTGGAATCGATTATACACGCGGTGAAGTTCGTTGCCATTTTCATCTGGGGTTGGTCGAGCGAGACAGTTTGCGACTTCAACAGGCCAAGTCACACTTTGTTATGGCTAAACAAAAAGCGGATTTCTTGAGATGGGAACTCTTCGGCAAGCGAAGCCAGGTACAACTGTTGGGGCTGGAGCAAGACGGGGACGCCGACTTTTCTGAATCTTCAGCCGAGCTGACTTTTTTGCAGGAGCTTATCCTTTCTCAACAGTTTCTCAAAGCGCGAAATTTGTACCTAAAACTATCGCGCAGAAATCAAATGAAGGGCTTGAAACGCGGTTCAGACAATCTCGTGATCTATTTGCCACTTCTTCTTTTGGCTCTGGGTCATGTGCAGCTGTCGCATTACTCGCTCGCCTATCTCGATGACGAAATCTTTCGGATTCGCTATTTTTGAAACCACGATTGCCGGAATCGTAGTCGACCGAATTAAATCAGACGAAATTCGCTCACTCCTGAATCTGCTCTTGAATCGACCTGAAGGTGTAACTAAGGAGGCGATTCACTTAGCATTGTGGCGTTATGCCTACGATCCCGTGGTCCACGACGGCCGAATTTACAAAATGATAACACGTCTTAAAAAATTATTCGGCCGCGCGGATATAATTCTGAACGATTATGGGCGTTATCGGCTCAATCCTGCCCTCTCGGGACATCACAGCTCACGCCTTTAGAAAATCATAGCTCGAATTTCGCCGTTGGGAAAAATGCCAACGAGAACTGCTCCTTCATCATTAAAACATTGGCGAACACGTGCACCGTCCGCGATGAAAAGTGACTTTACAAATGTAACGGTACTTCCCTCCTGGGCTCGGTAAATATTGCGCTTCTGCACTGAAATTCCGCAGTAATTTTGAGCTGCATAACAGTCAATGGATGCAACCATGAAAATAAATAAGCCAATTAGCCTAAACGCGACATTAATTTGATGAAAAAAAAGAGAAGAAGTACTTGAAATGACCTTCTGCTGTGAGTTTGATGGTTTTGCAACAAATCAAAAAACCACAACAAAAGGTTCACTCCAAGTGAGATTAAGAAAACAGGACTTTTCCCAACGAATCAACTCCGATTTGAAAATTGAATTCGCAAAGCAAGACCTGAGCAGCTATTCGGGTCTTGAGTTTTTCCGTCGATACTTCGCGTTGATAAAGCTCAACTCCCGCATCAAGCGGGCGTTTGCGGACGCCAACGTGTCTGGCGATTACTCGGTTGCGCACTTGATTATGGTTCTTGTTGCGTTGTGGCTTACGGGCGGCCGTCGGCTTCGCCACATTCCGTTCATCTCGGAAGACCCGCTCGTGCAAAGGCTTTGCGGCCTTACGGCTCTGCCGTCGGACCGAACGGTGAGCCGCTGGCTTGGCCAGTTCACAAACGACGCGCTTCAGGCGCTGATCGCGCTCAATTCGGAGATCGTGACTGAAAAGCTCCGTGCCATGAACCTTGCCCGTGTGACTTTGGATTTTGACGGGACGGTGTTGTCATGTGGTGACAAGGTGAAGTGGGCGGCGCGTGGATACAATCCGCACAACCGTCATGCGAAGAGTTTATACCCGCTGCTATGCCATGTGGCTCAGACGGGGCACTTTCTGCGGGTGCAAAACCGGCCGGGTGATGTGCACGACTCCAAGCGCGCATTGGAAATCATCAAGTCCTCCGTAGACACAATACGGCAGGCACTTCCCGGCGCGGTCATTGAAGTCAGGCTCGACTCAGCATTTTTCCAGGAAGCCATCATCAAGTATTTGTTGCGTGAGGGAATTGAATTTGCGATCAAAGTGCCGATGTGGAAATGGTTGAACTTAAAGAACATGATTATCTCTCGCACGCGCTGGTCGCATGAGAACGCGAAGCTCGCTTGGTTTAAACGGCCCGTCGCCATTGAGGCTTGGGGGATGGATGTCGAGATGACCTTTTACCGAGAGAAGTTATCGGAGAAGCCAAAGAAAGATCACCAGCTTGACTTTTTTACTCCAGACGATGGTGTCTACGAGCATTCGGTCATCGTCTCAAACAAGAATGTGTCAGCTCAAACGTTATTGGACTTTTACAATGGCCGGGCGAACATGGAGCACGACATCGCTGAGGTCAAAGGTGAGTTCGGCTTCGACGTCATTCCCTGCCGCGATTATCAGGGCAACGGGGCGCACCAGCAGATCTCGACGTTGACGTACAATCTGGTGCGCAACTTCCAGCTGGACGTGTTGTCTCCAAAGGCTCGGACAAGAAGTTCTTCGAGGACGAATCTGTTTGAACTTGTCTCGTTAAAATCGTTGCGCTTTGAGATGATCACGGCGGCCGGCCGCCTTCTGAATGTGAGCGGCGAGAAAATCCTGCGCCTCAGTCAATCCACCATCCGGCGCCAGATGTTTGAAAAAGTCCAAATGAGTATGGATCGCTTCGAATCACGCCAAAAACGCGCGGCCTGAAAGGCCGCTAGTTTTTGTCGCATTTAGGCTAGTTGGGCTGTCGCCCTTGCTTTTGTCGTACACTATCCTTTCAAAAGAGGAGAACGCTGGGCGTGGAACTGCATCGTTGTCAGCTTGCTGGTCTGGTTTCCGTTGGATACTCTTTTGTCATTGAAGTACGGCGTTTGGCCAAACGCAGTTTTCAATTTAATT
>JACPOE010000016.1 GCA_016185105.1 Bdellovibrio sp. | reverse complement strand
TCTTCTCAGACCAGGTCGCCGCGGTCCTTTTGATTCAATCCCAAGCCAAGGGCTCTGACCTCGCAGCTTTGATTCGGGGCTATCTTGAAAATCCTGTAACGCTAGAGAGCATTGAGAGAAAAGTTTCAAGCTTTTATAAACCTAATGCTGCATCCGATGTCGTTGAGGCCTTGTCATGAAAAAGCTTCATCTTCATTTCGTGGGAATCGGCGGTATTGGGATGAGTGGTATTGCCGAAGTGTTTCTCAACCAAGGGTTTCCAGTCAGCGGATCGGATTTGTCCGAAAGTGAGACGACCCGACGCCTTTCCGAATTGGGGGCCACGATTCAAATCGGGCATGCTGCTTCAAATGTGGGTGCCGCCCAAGTCGTTGTCATGTCATCTGCTGTGAGAGCAAATAATCCTGAAATTTTAGAAGCGAAGAAAAAGCGAATACCCATTATCCCAAGGGCTGAAATGCTAGGCGAGCTCATGCGGGGCAAAACTGGAATTGCGATCGCCGGGAGTCATGGCAAAACGACGACGACTTCGATCATGGGAACGATTTTAACTCATGCGAATTTAGATCCGACTCTGGTCATCGGAGGAAAAGTCGACTCCTTGGGGGGTAATGCCAAGCTGGGTCAGGGTAAATATGTTTTAGCCGAAGCAGACGAAAGCGATGGATCGTTTTTGCATCTGCCTACGACTTTTGCGGTCATCACCAACATCGATAACGATCATTTGGACCATTTCGGTAACCAAGAGTCGATCGATCGTGCGTTCATCGATTTTGTGGGCAAGCTCCCGTTTTACGGACTGGCTCTAGTTTGTGGAGAAGACGCAGGAGTTAAGCGAGTTTTAGAGCGACTTTCAAAGCCTTTTCTAACTTATGGATGGTCAAAGGAGTTTGATTACCATGCCCAGGAGATCACCCCCACAGCGTTTGGATCGACGTTTGAGGTTTATAATCGAGAGAAAAATCTGGGGCAGTTTGAAGTGAGGGTGCCTGGGCGCCACAATGTCCTGAATGCGCTAGCCGCAGTCTCTTTGTCGCTTGAAATGGGAATCCCCCTTGAGAAAGTCCGAGAGGGTTTGCGGGAGTTCTCGGGCGTTAAAAGACGTTTTGAAGTTCGTTACCGAGACGAGGAGCGAAAAATTCTACTCGTTGACGACTATGGACATCATCCGACCGAAGTGAAAGCGACTCTAAAGGCCGCGCGTTCCGTTTGGAAGGGTCGAATCGTGACTGTGTTTCAGCCGCATCGCTATACGAGGACTCAGCACTGTTTCGAAGATTTTACTCATTCTTTTGAGGACACCGACGTTCTCTACGTGTCTGAGATCTATTCAGCCAATGAAGATCCGATTCCAGGCGTGTCCTCAGATGCGCTTGTTTCGGCCATTCAAAAAACGAAGCGCGCGCCTAAGCATGTTTTTTCCTCAGGCAGTTTGAACGGATTCGAGACCAAGCTTGCCCAAGAAGTGAGATCCGGAGACTTGATCCTTTGCTTGGGCGCAGGTTCGATCACTCAGCTTCCGGCTAAACTCCTCCCTTTTCTTTCAAAGTCAAAGGGGTAACGGTTCAGTGAGTTCTCAGGTGGTCGCTCCGGACTTTCAAGGAACCTTGCTCTCAGACGAACCGCTATCAAAGCACACTTATTACCGAATCGGAGGCCCTGCCTTTTGGGTGGCCCAACCCAAATCGGTTTCAGACCTTCAGTGGTTGGCCAAAAAAATCAAAGATGAAAAGAAGCCCGTTTTTATTTTGGGACTCGGTTCGAATGTCTTGGCATCGGATAGCGGATTTTCAGGTATCGTGATTAAGCCCACGAAGATGGATTACTCAGTCAAAGCAATCGAACCAGAGTCATCGTCTACTCACGTACGGGTCCGCGCAGGAGCAGGA
>JACPOE010000015.1 GCA_016185105.1 Bdellovibrio sp. | reverse complement strand
CCACTGCTTTTGGGGTTATCCTTTTCTTAGCGCCCACAGCTGCAGGCTGTGGCCTTTTTGGCTTTGTCCTAACTTATTTTTATCGTAGGATTGTGTCCCTGGCTAGCCTTGCTGGACTGGGTACAGCCGCCGTTAGCTATCTTGTTTTAAATCCTATTGGCGTTCACCTTTGGAGTGGTGCGGCCCTTGCTCTTTTGGTGTTAATTCGTCATGAAAAGAACATTGATGCCCTTTTGGAAAATCGTGAGAAAGCCTTTCAGTAGCCCAGCGGTGTTGAGCCGGTTTTTTCTTCTCTGTGTAATCAGTTATTCGGGTTTCTTCGGTGATGTGAGTCCGGCCTTGGGTGGACTTCCCGTGATCGATGCTGTGGGAAGAAAAATCGAAGTTCCATCTTCACCCAGACGAATTGTTACCTTGGCTCCTTCTTTAGGGGAGCTTGCGGCGGAAATTCTCGGCTCTGATCTTGATCGCATTGTGGGTGTGAGCGAGTTTACTGACTTTCCACCCGCTCTCAAGAAACTCCCCACTGTAGGGGCATATTCTCACTTTTCCGTGGAAAAGGTGGCCGCTTTAAAGCCCGATCTTGTTTTAGCGACGACTGATGGAAACACAAAAGAACAAATTCGTCAGCTCGAAGAGCTTAAAATTCCAGTGGTCATCGTCAAGTCCGATAGCTTTGGTGGGATTGGAGAATCCATGCTCCTCAGCTCGAAAGTCTTAGGTGTTCCTGAGGTAGGCGAAAAGATGGCCCGTCGACTGAATCAAGGAGTCGAAAATATTAAGAAGAAGAGTGCCAGTAAACCTCGACTGAAAGTTTTACTCCAAATCGGTCTTTCTCCTGTTGTTGTGGTTGGCGGGGGCACTTTTTTGAATGATGCGATTCAAGCGGTAGGGGCTGAAAACAGTTTTGGGGACTCCACAATTCATTACCCAAGACCTTCTTCCGAAGAAGTTCTGGCTCGGAATCCTGACGTAATTTTGATTCTGGAAATGGGAGAGAGTCCGACTTCTGCGGAGCGGGCTGTCCAGGACTGGATGTCTTTCAAGACTCTCAATGCGGCTAAGAACAAAGCGATTCGTGTTCTTCATTCTGACGCATTAGTCAGGCCGTCTTTGCGAATTCTTGAGGGATTGGCGCTTCTTGAAAAGGCAGTCCATGAAAAAAAGTAAAGTTGGTAAGTTCTATTTCATCAGCATTTTTTGCTGGCTTCTGGGGGTCTGCGCTGCGCTACAGTTTGGGGCTGTGCCAAATGCTTCCACGGAGATTATGACCGTGCTTCGGATGCCGAGGGTAGTTCTCGCAAGTGTTGTGGGAATGGGGCTAGCAGTTTCAGGAGCTTCCCTTCAGTCTCTTTTTACAAATCCTCTTTGCGAGCCTTACACACTGGGTATTTCCTCTGGGGCTGCCTTAGGTGCGGTGCTTGGAATTTCTTTTGGACTAGAGTGGAATTTTTTAGGTCTTGCTGGAAGTGCGTTTGCGGGGGCAGCTGTTTTCTCCATTTTTCTTTTCGGACTGGCGACTCACCGGAGAACTAATAACGCGAGTCTTTTGCTGAGCGGGGTGATGTTGGGTTTCTTAGGAACTAGTATTGTGGCTCTCTGGATCTCGCTAACAGATTCCAACGGAATGCAGGCTGCGATCGGATGGTTATTTGGGGATCTTTCAAGAGCTCGAATGCGAGCCAGTATTTTCATTGCAGCTTGGGTTTTGATTCTAGTGGGTCTGATCTGGTCTCAATGGCGCGAGCTGGATGCTCTTTTACTCGGCGAAGAAGGCGCGAGCGCAATCGGAGTTGATTTGCCACGGACCCGCAGGAGAATTGTTTTAATTACGTCTGTTTTAGTAGGTATTTGTGTAAGCTCTGCCGGGATGATTGGTTTTGTTGGTTTGGTTGTTCCCCATTTCATTCGTCGTTTCAACGGTTCCATGCATTTTCATTTGATCCCATTGGCCGCAATTTGGGGCTCCTTGGCGTTAGTTTTGGCGGATTTAGGCGCTCGTTACTTAGCACGTCCGTACGAACTTCCGGTGGGAGTAGTGACAGCTTTGCTCGGGGCACCCTTGTTTTTGGCTGTTGTAGCTCGTGGAGGGGGACATGTTGCGAAGTAAAAGAGAGCTATTCTCAGAGTCTTCCACTGCCAGTGAATTTCCATTTTTTGGCGTATATGGTTTGAGCTACCGTTGGTCCTCGTCCCGCGTCGAGAATCCAGGTGCACGTCGCTGGGTTTTGGAGGAGATTTCCTTGGAAATTGGGCGCGGAGAGTGGGTTGCGCTTCTCGGGCCTAATGGGTGCGGAAAGTCTACGCTGCTTAAGCTAGCCGCAGGAATTTTGCCCCGGCCTCCGCAAGACTTTACGGGGCAAGTTCGATTATTAGGGCAAGACTTTCTGAGCTTACCAGCGGCCGAGCGAGCCAAGAGTATCGCTTACATTGGATCGACGTTGGTTGCCGAATTTCCAATGACGGCAAGAGATGCGGTGGCCCTGGGTAGGACACCCTGGCATCTGGGGAGTTTTGGATTTCATAGGGGGAGGGAGCAGGATGATCAGAAAATTAAATGGGCTATGGAAAGGTGTTTTTGCTGGAGTCTAAAAAATCGGGATCTCAATACCTTGAGTGGTGGCGAGCTTCAGCTAGTCGCATTGGCTCGCTCTTTGGCTCAAGGTGTAAGAATTCTTTTCCTGGATGAATCCCTGTCAAAAATGGATCTTCACCATCAGGTAGGCGTAGGAAAACTTTTGAAGGAGCTGACCACAGAAGGTTGGAGTGTAGTTTTAGTCTCCCATGATCTGAATTTTGCCCTGGAATGGGCTTCCAGCGTCATTCTTCTCCATCATGGAAAAAAAATCGCACAGGGCAATCCGTCTTCTGTGATCAGCCGTTCAGCCCTGCAATCGCTTTACGGAGAAAAGATCAAGCTCCAAGTCGGAAAGAATCCAACCACCGGGGCTCCGCAGGTATTTTACGACTGTTGAATTGCTGAGAGCTTCCAGTTTCCTCCGCCATCTTCCTTGCAAAAGGTCCAATATTCCTCAAATTTCACCGGAGCGGTCTTGCTCCCCTCAATCACTTGTTGTGTGTCTTCGGAGATGGTGTAGTCCAGCACATTGGCTACGAATCGGACGGTGGAATAATTCTTCTGAAACTCTTTCCATTCTTCGACTACATCTACATTTCGAACCGCAATATTTTCTAGCCGATTCAAACGGCGATTATTTTTCAGAGCGGTGATTTGCTGATCAAGAAAGTTTTTCGCGTCATCATCTAATATTGAAGAAACGGGACCTAAATCTCGATTGCCCCAGGCCGCTTGAATTTTAAAAAATAGGTCGGAAGCGGACTCAGGATCGAGTTGAGCTGAAGGAACTTCAACCGGCCCAGATGCTTGCGCGGCACTATATCCGTAAGGCTTTGCTTGCCTCATCAGGGCTTCGGCTCCTGTTTCGGCATTCGAACTTCCGATGTTTGGGTCTTCGCCGCGGGGTTCGTTATTGTTCCAGGAGGAGTTTCCAGGAGCTTGCTTCTTCGACGTAAAATATCGAATCAGAAGGAATGCGATGCCGGCAACCAAAATGATTTCCAGAAAGCCTATCCCGCCACCTCCGCCAAAACCACCCGTTCCACCCGGGGTATTCGCATAAAGGCTACCTCCGCCCAAGGAGCGAAAAAGCATGCTTCCTAAAAATCCGCCCGCAATTCCGGCACCCAAAGACTTGAGGAAAGAGGGCCGGCTATTCGGGTAACTGGGAGTCGCTGGTGGTGGGGGTGTATAAGGACGAGAAGAACTATTTCCGTAGGAGGGCGCAGGGCGCGAGTATGTAGACCCTCTTGAATAGGACGGAGCGCTAAAGCCACGCGACCCTCTGCTTCCAAAAGATCGTCCGCCACCAATTCGAGCTTCGGCCAGAGAAGAGCCGAGCAAGACTAGCGAAATCAAACCAAGGCAAACCATTCGATGTAAACCAACTGAACTTTTTCTCATAAATCGCTCCTCAACGTTAGAAGTAGATAGTCATACCAAAAGTGTGAGCTAAAGAGGAGGTCGGACCGATTACTCTAGAAAAAGAATAGTCCAACGAAATTTTTGGAGCCAACCATCCTAGTCCAATCCCATAGCCGTCGCCCCGCTGGTTTTGGTAGGGAATCATCGAGCTGGTGAATGTACCCATTCTTAAGAAGACGTCAGTAAAGAACGGAAACTCGATTCCGGCCTCTATCCCAAACTGATTTTGGCCATTCTGGAGAGAAGGCACATAGTGGGGGTCGATATAAACAAGAATGATTTGGTCGACATTGATTTTGGTTCCTATAATGTACTCTCTAAGAAAACCTCGACCGGATGCGGTCTCCATTATGTTGTCGATGACCAACGAAGCTTGAAACCATTTCGCAAAGATACCGATTGCAGAAAAAGTAGCATCGCCAACTCTTTGTCCTGAATTGTCGTTAGGGAAAATAAATTTGCCCCCAATGCCGATTCCCATTTTTGACAAGATCGACTTACTGGCTCCGACGTGAATTAGGTTCGCATCTACTCGACTTGTGTATGACAGGCCCGCTTGAAAAAGAGACTCTTCGGTCCCGTCCAGTACGGAAGCATTAAAAATGTGTCCATTTCCGCTATCGGCCTGATAGTTTACGCTGAGGCTGTGGGACTTAATATAAGACCCTGCGGCGGGATTTAAGTAAATCGCATCACTTAACAGGGACCCAGCATGTCCCGCTCCACCTAAGGCTTCAGTTCGTGGGGAGTGAAAATCTGACGCCAAGGCTAGGCTAAACGAAAAACAGGTAAGAAAAAAAACAGAAAGTAGTCGAATTAAACTATTGAAGATACTCATGTTTTGAAGCTCGATTCTGTGTTTTTTTGAAAGACAGTTCTTTGTTTTGTTGCATAGTTGTCGGGTTGTGAAGCGTCAAAATTCTCTTTACATAGCGAGATAATCTAGCTAAACACTCCCGCATGCCATTACGCAAGGAAAAGGTCGAAGGATATCGGATGCAGCTTGTTGCCCGCCGTGAGGCGCTGGCAGAGGATCTGCGCCAAGCCACCGTCCAATTGATTAACGACGAATCCGTATATACGGACTCCGTTGATCAAGCCGCTGCTGAAACCGATAAGACCCTGACTCTTCAAATGAAGAACCGGGATCGGAACGTTCTCTGGCAAATTGATGAAGCTTTGAAGCGTTTGAATGACGGTTCCTTTGGGGACTGCGAGCGTTGCGGTGAGTCGATTTCTGAAGGCCGGATTGAGGCATTTCCATTCACAACTCTTTGCATCGATTGCAAAGCCGAGCTAGAGTCCGAAGAACATCGGTTTCCAGGCAGAATGTGAATCTTTCTCCGGAAGCCACCGGAGGAGTCATCGTGTCAAAAATGAAAGTTCGAAAGGCAGTTATCCCTGCTGCTGGGATGGGTACTCGCTTTCTTCCTGCTACTAAGGCTATTCCCAAGGAAATGATCCCTATTGTTGATATTCCCATGATCCAGCTGATCGTTGAAGAAGCGGTTAAGTCTGGCATCGAAGATGTCATTTTAATTACTGCACGGCATAAAGAATCCATCGAAAACCATTTTGATTTTAATGTCGAACTGGAAACTTCGCTTGATGAGAAAAACAAGAAAGACCTTGCTGATTTGTCGCGCTCAATTGGCCAAATGTGTAATCTGATTTCAATTCGTCAAAAAAATCCGATGGGACTGGGACATGCCGTGTTGTGTGCAGCACCAGCAGTTGGAGATGAACCCTTTGCAGTCCTTTTGGGAGATGACCTGATTGACTCCAAGGTTCCCTGCACTCGCCAGCTGATTGATGTTTTTGAGAAGGAGCACGCTTCGGTGGTGGGGGTAATGGAAGTGCCGAAGGCCGAAGTGAACAAATATGGAATAATTGGGGGCAAGTCCGTGGGTCCCAGGCTTACGGAGGTTACAAGTCTTGTTGAGAAGCCAAGTCCTGCTGCTGCGCCTTCTCAGTTTGCGATTCCCGGACGGTACATCTTGAGCGCGAGTATTTTTGAATTTTTGCGTAAAACAAAGCCAGGTAAGGGTGGAGAAATACAACTTACAGATGCCTTGCAAATGCTCGCACAGACTGAAAAACTATTAGCTTATGAATTTGAAGGAACTCGTTACGATTCAGGAGACCGTTTAGGTTATATTGATGCGACTCTAGCCTATGCCTTGAAAAGAAAAGACCTGGCAGAAGGTGTGAGAGAGATTATGAAAAAACACTTGAGGAGCTAAGCTTGTCTATATTCAAGTCTACAGTTCATCGGAATTCTTTCAGAGGCTTTTTGGGTGTGGCTCTTTTGGCCGGAGTATTGTTTTCGTTTCAAGACGCCTATGCCTATATTCCACCTTCCGGATTTATCTTGAAGACCTGGATAGGTCGACACAGTGCTAACAAGCTGGTTCGTGTTCGCAGTAAGGTTACTCTTTTTAAGGAGGGTAAGCCCACCGACCTTCACTTTAAGGAGACCGCTTTTTTCGGTCCGAGCGTGTCTTTTTTCAAAGGCATTGCCCAAGATGAGTCAGGTAGAAAGTTACAATCTCTAGAAAAAAGTGCAGCAAGTGCTTCTGCATTTACGCAGCTGGTGTTGGGTACTGACGTGAATCAGGTCGGCCTGGCGTTGAAAGAAAAAGGAATTCCAATTCGACTTGAGCAAGATCTTCTTACTCTTTTGACTGAGGAAGAGCGGATTAAAGCTGAAGATGAATCCATGAGTCGATGGAAGAACACGATAGCTTGGGTGGTTGGCCAAGGGGCACAAGTTTGGTTTCAAAAAGATGGGTTTCAGCCCCTAAGGCTCCTCATGCCTTCAGAAGGATTGGGTGAAGAAGTTGAAATTCAATTCGATGAAATCGGAACTACCTTCTACTACCCTCGGGTCGTTACGGTCTTGAAAAAGAAATCCGGAGAGATTCTTTTTGAGAGCCGCCTGATTGAGATTTCGAATATTTCTGAAAGTGCGGTTCCTGCCTCTCTATTTAATCAGCCTGTGACTGAGCCAGAGAATCTAGATGCTCAAAAGAATTTCCAGGCGCTGCTCATTTTTGCAAAGCAGTACTTCGATGTTCTCCGATAAGGATGTTGAACCTGCAGATTTGTTATTGTCGGTTGCACTTCCTCGACCGTTGAATCGATTATTTACCTACAGATTACCCAGTCGGTTCAAGGATCAGATCAGAGTTGGCGGATGGGTAAAAGTGCCATTTGGGAAGACCCAAACTCATGCTTTTATAGTTCAGGCCCCGGCCGAGTTATCGACTCTTTCGTCGAATCTCCAAGTGGATCAGCTTAAACCTATTTCTGAAGTCGGAGACCCGAAGTATTCGATTCCCCAGGACGTGTATGCACTTTGCCGTTGGGCGCATGAGTATTACTGTACACCGCTGGGAGAGATTTTGAACTGCGCAGCGCCACTGGCAGGGATTCGGATTCGCGATGTTTTGCAAAAAACGAAAAGATCGCGAGCAGCAGAAAAGGCGATTCCTGAAATCAAGCCGATCGTCTTGACGGAGGAACAGAAACAGGCCTTCGACGAGATCGAAACTGTTCGTGCTCAAAAATCGGCCTCTGTAGTGCTTGTACAGGGCGTTACAGGAAGTGGAAAAACCGAAATTTACATCGAGTTTGCAAAAACGATTTTGGCCCAGGGTAAAACCGTTCTTGTTCTGGTACCAGAAATAGCTTTGACGCCTCAGCTGCACCGCCGTTTTGAAGAAGGCTTGGGTTGTAAAGTAGGTCTTTGGCATTCTGCGGTGGCTCAAGGGAAACGTCAGGAACAGAGCCAGGAAATTGTCGAGGGGAAGTTACGAGTTCTTGTGGGCGCTCGTTCCGCTGTTTTTGCTCCCCTACCGGATTTAGGTTTGATTGTGGTTGACGAGGAACACGATCCTACTTTCAAGCAGGAGGACCGTGTGCGGTATCATGCTCGGGATCTTGCGATTGTGCGAGGCAAGCAAGTAGGAGCAACTGTGCTTCTCGGATCGGCGACGCCGAGTTTAGAAACTTTGGAGAGGGTAAGAGAGGGTAAATACCATCTCGTTCGTTTAAGTCGGCGATTTTCGCCGGGGGGGCTTCCTAAGATCGAGCTGATAGATCTTTGTGAGGAGGCTTGTGTCCCCGATACTCAAGCGTTGCTGGCCGAAAAAACGATTCGCGAAATTCAGAACACTTTGGCCGCGGGCGAGCAGGCGATGGTTTTTTTGAATCGACGCGGTTTTGCATCCTTTCTGGTTTGCAAAGATTGCGGAGAGGGAGTCGAGTGTCCGTCATGTTCGATTTCTCTTACCGTGCATAAGCGAGATCGTCTTTTGAAATGCCATGTATGTGGCCACGAAGAGGGAATTTCTGAGCGTTGTTTAAAATGCCATGGCCTGGATTTGCAGCCGGTAGGAGCGGGCACTGAAAGCCTCGAGGAGGAGCTTCCTAAGTTAATTTCCGAAGCCAGGTTAATCCGTTTGGACAGAGATCAAATTACTTCCACCACTCGGTTGAACAAGGTTCTTGCAGAGTTTGCGCAAGGGCGTTTCAATCTGCTCCTAGGGACACAGATGCTGGTCAAAGGACATGATTTTGCGGGTGTGACTCTGGTGGTGGTTATATTAGCGGATGCTCTCTTTCGCTGGCCTGATTTTCGTGCGTCTGAAAGAGCTTTTCAGGTCTTAAAACAAGTGGCAGGACGTGCAGGGCGTCGTGAAAAGCCGGGTAAGGTTTTAATTCAGACCTTTGATGTTGAACATCCTGTTCTGCTTTCTCTGACTGGACAGATGAGCGAAACAGACTTTCTGAATTCAGAGCGCGAGCTACGGCAGGTATTAGGATATCCGCCCTTTGGTAGAATTGCGCGGTTTCGATTTGAGTCTCGCCATAGGAATGAAGCGATCTTACGGGCTGAGACCATGCAACGACTCTTAGCTGAAAAAAAATCGGATCTTCAGATTCTTGGACCCAGCGAAGCGTTTCTTGAAAAAGCTAGGGGAACTTATCGTTGGGATCTTCTCCTTAAGTCCAAAGACATTCGGGCAATTCATCAGGCTTTTTATATGGTGAATGAATATTGTGAACACCAAAGATGGCAGTTTTCCGCTGACGTGGACCCTTTTGGGTTATAATTTATGACATGAAAGATAAGAGCATCAGTTATGCGAGAAAACGCATCGAAACCCAGATTGAATTTCAAGAAAAAGAAAGAAAACGAAAGCTTGAAAATACTAGGCTGGAGCTTGCTCGGGCGGGAATTTCTGCTTATCAGCGCAGAAAATTGACTGAGGCCGTCAATCATTTCCTGACCTACATCAAAATTCTAGAGGAAATTAAGGATGTTTCTCCCGGAGGGTTGCTTCCGTCTCATTTTGACGCAAAGCAAGATCTGCCCGAGCTTTTGATGATCAGCGGTGTCTATTGGGACTTGGTCAAGCTCTACGATCGTACAAAATCCAAAGAACGTCAGAAGGAATTTCATCACTACCTTGAAAAGTACGTCGCATTTTCAAAGGGCATGCCTTTTCAACATCTGTGCGCTGAGGCGTTGAGAAAATACCTTACCGGAGACAAACCTGTGCATCGCGAAGAGTTCAGGTATGCGTATAAAATTTTGAGCGTACATCAGTGTTTTGTCGCCACTGCACTGAATGACTTGCTAAAGCCGGGTTCCTTAGAAAATTTGCGCAGGTACCGAGATGAGTCTTTGGCTCACTCGGTTTGGGGACGTGCCTTCATTAGATTTTATTACAGAGTTGGGCCTTCTTTGGCGTTACAAACAGATCGTCTCTCTCCGAAAACTCGGAGGTTCTTGGCTAGGGTTGTGGATCAAGTCGCTGATCGTGTGCATTGATCTAGCCGAGACTATTTTAGGACTGTTCCAATTCGGGAAGGTCGAAAAGAAAGTGGATCAAAACTCAGGGAGAGCCAAATAGCCACAGCTTTTCCTTTCACGTTTTTCATAGGAACAAATCCCCAAAATCGGCTGTCATTAGAAAAGTCTCGATTGTCACCCATAACAAAAAGGCTATCTGGGGGTACGGTAAACGGACCGTGGCTTTCTCCCGAAAAGTTAGTCTTATCAAGCATAATAAGGTGGCGGCTTTGGTCCAAGTTTTCTGTATAGAGGTCGAGATTTTGAGCCGTATACTTTGGATCGTCGAGCTTATAGAAAAGGTCTTCGGCGGCACTGGCGGAGGCCAGCTCTCTCGAGATCATGGTGTTATTCACATATAAAACTTTATTTCGAATATCGACGGTGTCGCCGGGAAGGCCAACGACGCGTTTGACGTAGTAGATGCTTTCATCCCGCGGATAGACGAAAACCACAATATCACCCCTTTTTGGTAGTTCACCTGGGATGAGAAATACAGGACGTTCCCCTATTAAGTCGGAAAAGGGGACCTTTAAGCCGTACGCAAATTTGTTTACGAAAATGTGGTCACCGATCAACAGAGTAGGAATCATTGATCCCGAGGGGATTTTAAAAGGTTCTATGATGCTTGAACGAACTGCAAAAACGATCAAAAGCGCCACAGCAAGAGATACAAGATTTTCCAGAATCAGTCGTTTCGAATTGGCTGAGCCACCTGGGTTCTTTCCGGAGGGGTGCGTATGACCTGAATGGGGGTGAGGGTGATTCGTTTGGGAGGGGTGTGGTGACCGGGGCGAGTGTGAACGATGATCGACCATGACTAAAAGGATAGCGCCCTTTGTAGTGAAGTTATAGAGAAATCCTCGCCCCCAGGCTGAATCGGGGTTAAGCTAACCCTCAGAATGAAAACCCTGGATCGGTATCTTGCACTCATTTTTTCTAAAAATTTGGCGTTGGGCGTTCTAGCGATGACGGCCTTGTTTTTATTTCAGTCGATGTTTACCGACCTTTATGATCAGCACTACGCGATCCGCCAGATTCTTTTCTACCATTGGATGAATGTTCCCAAGACCATGGTAGAAATGGCACCAGCTGCAACCATGATGGCCACTGTTCTGACATTGGCAGGTCTATCTAGGACAAATGAACTCGTTGCCTGTTTTTCGATTGGGTATGGGCTTCGTCGGATGATGGGATTGATTTTGCTGCTGGTCTTGATTGAATCTTGTGCGATCCTTTTTATGGAAGACAGGGTCTTACCGCCTCTTTTTAGGGTTCGAACCACCTATCACTACAAGGTCATGCTTCAGCAACCCGATTTCTTCTTGGACGTTAAGCGGGACAAGGTTTGGTACCGATCTAAAAATATGATCTACAACCTGCAACGTTTTGATAACCAGGCTAAAACCATTTTTGGAATGTCCATCTACAGTTTCGATGACCAATTCAATCTGCTTCAGGTCATAGGCGCTGAGCGAGCTGAGTTTAGTCCAAAAGGATGGAAGCTCTACAACGGTACGGTCACGGTTTTTTCGCCGGATGATCCCTTTCCCTTGGCTAAAGAGTTCACGGAAAAGGAGGTCTTTATTTCAGAAACGCCAAAAGACTTTCAGGAAATTGAAAAGGAAGTCGATGGTCTTCGTTTCAGAGACCTTCGGAGTTATATCAAAAAGTTGAAAAATTCAGGAGCAGATACCAAAGCACTTGAAGTCAAGCTTCAATCTAGAATCAGTTTATGCTTCGTTCCTATTGTGATGTGTCTACTTGCTGTTCCATTTTCGGTAGGAAATAGGCGCTCGGGTGGGGTTGCCAGAGATTTAGGGATCTGTCTGCTTATGACCCTTTTCTATTGGCTTTTTTATTCTACAGGTTTATCTCTAGGCTCCAAAGGAGCTTTGCCCCCCTGGCTTGCTGCCTGGCTTCCAAGTATCGTTTTTGGAACTCTAGGGGCTGTCTTCATAACTCGTAGGCAATAAAACTCATGGCTAAACTTAAAGTCTATACATTTCCTGATGCAGTCTTGGCTCAAAAGGCTGAACCAGTTCAGCGCGTCGACAAATCCTTTTACAAACTTGCCGACGACATGCTGGAAACGATGTACTACGAAATCGGATGCGGACTGGCCGCAAATCAGGTTGGAATTTTGAAACGAATTCTTGTCGTGGACTCAGAGTTTGACCTGATTGAACTCCCGAAGGGCGCTCCAATTCCCCCCGGAGGAGAAGTTGTCGGTAACTTGCTGATCAAGAATAAAAAGCCTCAAATCATTTTTAACCCAGAGATCATTCTTCGAGAAGGGTCAGTCACGTCCCGTGAGGCCTGCCTGTCCGTTCCTGAATACTCTGCGGAAGTGAAGAGAGCCGAAAAAATTATTGTTACCTATCAAGACATTGATGGTGTCCAAAGGAAGATTAGCGCAGAAGGATATTTGGCCACCATTCTGCAACATGAAATGGATCATCTCGATGGAAAGTTATTTATTGATCGGCTCAGCCCTCTGAAAAAAGAGATGGCAAAGAAAAAGCTAAAGCACGAACGGTTGCTGAGAGACGAGGAAGAAGCTGAAATTGGATTTCAGTCGGGGCCTGACAAAACCAAAAAGACAAAAGGGTTTTGAAAAATGAACCGCGTGGTTTTTATGGGAACGCCAGATGCAGCGGTCCCAGTTTTAGATATCATTCAGAAATCTGGAAAATATCAGATCGTTGGAGTCTACACCCAACCCGATAAGCCGGTAGGCCGTGGTCTCGAAGTCAAGGTTTCTCCGGTCAAGGCCAAGGCTCTCGAGTTTGGGTTACCCGTATTTCAGCCTGAAAAAATGACTTTGCCTGGGGAATTCGAAAAGCTTTCAGCGCTTCAGCCTGACTTTCTTGTGGTTGTGGCCTATGGCCAAATTCTCAAAAGGAATGTCTTGGATCTTCCCCGTTTTGGCTGCATCAACGTCCATTTTTCACTGCTCCCTAGGTGGCGAGGGGCGGCTCCTTTTCAGTGGGCTATTTTGGCGGGAGATCAGGAGACCGGCGTTTCCACTATGGTCATGGCTCAAAAACTCGATGCCGGGCCAGTTTTGTTGCAGGAAAAGGTGACTATCGAGCCGCATGAGACCACAAAAAGTTTACATGATCGCCTAGCCGTTCTTGGCGCAAAGATGATCTTGCCCACCCTCGAAGGGCTCGAGCGGAATACCTTGGTCAAAACGATCCAGGATGAATCAAGGGTGACTCTGGCTCCAAGACTCACAAAAGAGATGGAACTCCTAGATTCTAGCCAGCCTGCTGAGGTTTTGGATCGCAGGGTAAGGGCGTTGAACCCCTGGCCTGGTACGAGTGTGAGGGTAGGGGGGCAGCGTCTTAAAATTAAAGCGGCCTTGGCCCGGAGGGACATCGCTGGGACTCCAGGCCTGATTTTTGAAAAAGCTGGAATGCTGCTCCTGGGCACAACTGAGGGCTCTTTAGAATTGATCAGGCTTCAGTGGGATGGAAAAAAGGAGGTCGATGTTGCTGAATTCCTCAACGGCCTTCGTGGTCGTGGACAGGTCCTTCCTCTCAAGCTAGTATAGCCCATATTTTCAGAGTTTTAAGAACAGGAGCCGGAAAGATGTCCAAGGCATTGATTGCGCCGTCTGTGCTGTCCGCCGATTTTGCATGTCTCGGGGATGAAATCAAAAGTGTTGAAGCTGGGGGAGCTGATTGGATTCATGTCGATGTCATGGATGGTCACTTTGTTCCCAATCTTACGTTAGGTCCTGTGATTGTTCAGTCGATTCGGCCCGTTACCCGGCTTCCGTTAGACTGTCATCTGATGGTTTCAGAACCAGAAAAATGGGTAGAGCCATTTGCAAAGGCAGGGGCTGATGTGATTACGGTCCACGCCGAGGCCACACCTCACCTCGACCGCCTTCTTCGGCAAATAAGGGAACTGGGGTGCAAGGCAGGGGTGTCTCTAAATCCGGCTTCTTCGGTGTCACTGATCGAGGAAGTATTGGACCTAGTAGATCTAGTTCTAGTCATGAGCGTGAATCCAGGGTTCGGGGGACAGAAGTTTATCGAGTCTACGGTCGCAAAAGTTGAAAAATTAGTTCAGCTTCAGAAAAAACACTCTTTTTTAGTTGAAATTGATGGTGGGGTTTCTGTTAAGAATATTGGAATACTAGCTCGTGCTGGTGTGAATGTTTTTGTAGCTGGCTCATCCGTGTTTTCTGCAAAAGATCGGGCAAAAGCAATTCAGGACTTACGAGCAGAAATTTTAAGAGAGGCTCGTCGATGAAATCCAAGCTGGCCCTGGGACACAGAGCCCTTACGCTTGAAGATGTTTTTGAGGTTGCTGTAAATGGGCAAGGGGTGACCCTTGCTGAGGAGGCGCGCTCCCGTATTCAAGTTGCCCATGAGTTCTTGTTGTCTAAGGTGGCAACTGGCGAAACTTTTTATGGGATCAATACGGGATTTGGCCTCCTATCGAATGTCCGAATCCCCAACTCGGATGTTGAAGGCCTCCAATATAATTTATTAAGATCCCATGCGACCGGAATGGGGCCAGCCTTAGAAGACTCCTATGTCAGGGCGATGCTTTTGTTACGTGCTAGTAACTTGGCAATTGGCCACTCGGGGGTCAGTGTTTCTCTGGTTGAGCAGATCATTAAGGTGCTGAACGCGGGTATTATTCCGGTGATTCCAGAGCAGGGTTCTGTAGGAGCTAGTGGCGATCTAGCTCCTTTGTCGCATCTGGGTTTAGTTTTAGTGGGAGAGGGTCGCGCACGCTACCAGGGCAAGGAGGTGAAGGGAGCGGATGCACTCAAAGCCGCTGGCCTAACGCCTGTGCGTCTGGGACCAAAAGAAGGTTTAGCCCTCATTAATGGAACCCAGTTTATGACGGCGTTGGGGGTGATTAATCTCCTCGAAGCTGAACACCTCTGTGATTTAGCCGACCTTACGGGCTCCATGAGCCTCGAGGCATTAAGAGGGACAACAGCCGCGTTTGAGCCCGAGATTCAATCAGTTCGTCCACATCCAGGGCAGATCAAGGCTGCGAGTAACCTCCGGAAGTTACTGTTAGATGGCGATCAGAAGAGCGAGATCTCAGCGAGTCATGTAGACTGTGGAAAGGTCCAAGATCCGTACAGCTTGCGTTGTATGCCTCAGGTTCACGGGGCAACGCGCGATACTCTTGCCTTTGTGAGAGGGGTTTTGGAACGGGAGATCAATTCCGTAACTGATAATCCGTTAGTTTTTCCAAAAGACGGAAAAATTTTGAGCGGTGGGAATTTTCACGGGCAAATCGTGGCAATTGCAATGGATGCACTTTCTATTGCTGTTGCTGAGCTGGCAAATATTTCTGAGCAGAGAATGGAAAAGCTGATTAATCCGTCACTGTCAGATTTGCCACCGTTTTTAACTGCTCGGGGCGGTTTAAATAGCGGCTTCATGATTATTCAGGTGACTGCTGCAAGTATCGTTTCCGAGAATAAGACCCTCTGTCATCCTGCGAGTGTGGATTCGATCCCGACGTCAGCAGACAAAGAAGACCATGTCAGCATGGGCGCTTGGGCAGCTCGCAAGGCCAGCAAAATTGTGACGAACACGAAACGTGTTTTGTCCCTTGAGCTGATGGCAGCTTCTCAGGGCATTGATCTGTTAAGACCGTTAAAATCTACCCCTGTACTTGAAAAAATTCATGCCTTACTCAGGACCGAAGTTAAGAAATTAGAAGAGGATCGAGCCTTTTTTGAAGACTACCCTGGTCTCGAAAAAGTAATGGCATCAAAAGAGTTTAACGAGACTCTTAGGAAATGCATTCACGCATGAATTAAAAACGGGTTTGGAGACACTTTATGAAGCCTCGCACAGTTAGGGCAGCACATGGAACGGCAATGGAGTGCAAAGGCTGGCAGCAGGAAGCGGCTTTGCGAATGCTGATGAATAATCTGGACCCTGACGTTGCTGAACGGCCGTTAGATCTCGTTGTTTATGGGGGAAATGGAAAAGCTGCTAGAAATTGGGAGTGTTTCGAGTCGATCGTTCACTGTCTCAAGGAACTTCGGGATGATCAGACGCTTCTTATTCAAAGCGGAAAGCCCGTAGCAGTTTTCCCCAGCCATAAGCAAGCTCCTAGAGTTTTGATTTCTAATAGTATGTTGGTTCCCAAGTGGGCCAGCTGGGAAAACTTTCGGGACCTAGAGGACCGTGGATTGATGATGTACGGTCAGATGACGGCCGGATCTTGGATTTACATTGGGTCGCAGGGGATTGTGCAGGGAACTTATGAGACCTTCGCTGAGGCAGGCCGCCAGCATTTCAAAGGCGACCTCGCTGGCAGGGTAGTTTTGACCGCAGGCTTGGGAGGCATGGGAGGGGCGCAACCCTTGGCTGCTTCAATGGCCGGAGCGGTTTCTTTGAATGTAGAGATTGATCCGACACGGATTCAACGCCGCCTCGAGACTCGCTATCTCGACGAAGTTGCCAGCTCATTGGAAGATGCATTGGAAAGGGTTTCTGCTGCTAAGAAAGCTAAGCGAGCCACAAGCATCGGTCTTCTAGGGAACGCTGCGGAAATTCTTTGGCAGCTCTTGGAAAAAGGATTTAAGCCAGACTTAGTGACCGATCAAACCAGTGCTCATGATGAGCTCAATGGATATATCCCAGTGGGTCATACCCTAGAATCTGCGAGCCATTTAAGAAAGAACGATCCTGAAAAATATGTTCAACAGTCGCTTTCCAGTATGGCGAGACATGTAGAAGCCATGCTGAAATTTAAGGAAAACGGCTCACATGTCTTTGATTATGGGAATAATATCCGTGCTCAAGCAGTTCGCGGTGGTTTAAAGCGAGCCTTTGAATTTCCGGGATTTGTTCCTGCCTACATTCGGCCTCAGTTCTGTGAGGGACGCGGTCCGTTTCGTTGGGCTGCTTTGTCGGGAGACCCAAAGGATATTCAAACCACGGATCGAGCGCTCTTAGAACTTTTTCCAGAAGACAAAGGGATGGCCCGCTGGCTTCATATGGCTGAAGAGAGAATTCAGTTTCAGGGACTGCCGGCTAGGATTTGTTGGCTTGGATATGGTCAGCGCGAGAAAGCAGGCCTCCTTTTCAATCGCCTGGTGAGGGAGGGGCGGGTTAAGGCTCCTTTGGTGATTGGCCGAGATCATTTGGACTGTGGATCAGTTGCCTCTCCAAACCGAGAAACCGAAGCCATGCAAGATGGGTCAGATGCAGTTGCAGACTGGCCTATTTTGAATGCTCTGATCAATGCCGTAAATGGAGCATCCTGGGTCAGCGTTCATCATGGCGGCGGGGTAGGGATGGGATATTCTATTCATGCAGGAATGGTGATTGTTGCCGACGGAACCCCAGAGGCAGATGAGAGACTGTCTCGGGTTTTGAATTCCGATCCTGGTATGGGAATCGTTCGGCATGCGGACGCTGGGTATGAGCGTGCGAAAGAAATTGGCCGCGGAGCTTTTGCTACCCGCGGTGGCATAATTCCGATGATCTAATTGGGTGGGGCTTAAAATGATGCGCGCCGTAATTCACGCCAGTGTTCTTTACACTGGAGCAGGGATCCGAAAAAAAAAGGGCCGTAGAGTTAAGGATGAAGACCTCGGGATGATTCCCGATGGGGCAATCGTTTTTTCTGTAAAGAGAGTTGGAAAACAAGAGGTTCCAAACAAAATTGAGTGGGTCGGGCCCACGAAGGACCTCCCCCAAAGATTTAAGAAAATTAAAAAGACAGACCTCAGGGGAAGAAGGGCACTTATTCCAGGATTGATTGATTGCCACAATCATTTGATTTTTGGCGGAGACCGTTCTGATGAATTTGCCCTACGCTGCGCAGGAGCTACCTATCAGGAGATTGCTGCGCGAGGCGGAGGAATTCAGACTACCGTAAATGCAACTCGTGCAGCGAGTGCAGAGGAACTCGAACGCTTAGCAGTTTTGAGACTGAAAGAACTCTACTCTTTTGGAGTTAGAACCGTAGAAATCAAGAGTGGCTACGGGCTATCGTTGGAATCTGAGCTAAAAGTCTTGAAGCTGATTCCAAAACTGCGTCGAAAGTTTCCTCAAATGCAGCTCACGGCGACGTTTTTGGGCGCCCATGCGATTGCCAAGGAAATGTCAGGTGAAGACTATTTTGACCTAGTCTTGAATAAGATGCTTCCAGAAGTGGCTCGCCTCAAGTTAGCGGATGCCTGTGATATTTTTGTCGATGAGGGCTACTTCACAGTAAGGCAGGCGAGGATCCTTTTGACTCAAGCTAAGAAGTTAGGTCTAAAAATCAAGATTCATGCGGACGAATTGGGCGACACGGGTTCAGCATCGTTGGCGGCGGAGATGGGGGCGCTTTCTGCGGACCATCTTCTAAAGATCTCCGCCAATGGAATCTCGGACCTAGCGAAAAGTGAAACGGTCGCAGTTCTCCTTCCAGGAACCGCATTCTATTTAAAGGCTCCGCATGCTCCGGCTAGAAAGTTATTGGATCAGGGGGCTAAAGTGGCCCTCTCAACCGACTTTAATCCGGGGACGTGTATGTGCCTTTCACTTCCTGCTGTGATGACCATTGCGGCTCTTTACTTGGGGATGAGCAGATCTGAGATATTCGCAGCTGTGACCTTTAATGCGGCTCAGGCTTTAGGTTTGGAAGACGCAACTGGAACTCTGGAAGCTGGAAAGCGGGCTGACTTTGCAGTTCTTGATTTTGAGCGGTTTGAAGAACTCTATTACCGTTTCGCCTGGTCGCCCCGGTAGTGATAGGGGACGTACTTATGAAAGACCCAATACGAGAGTAGGGCCATCAATAAGCCGGCAATCACGTCGACTAGATAATGCTGTTTTGTCGTCAGTGTGGTTACTGCAATCGCAGTCGCCCACAAAAAGAAGAATGGGAATTTTTTCCTCTGGTCATCCAAGAAAATAAACGAGGACAAGTAAACGCTGCTGACGTGCAAACTCGGACAGCAATTGGCCGGAGTGTCAGCAGCCCTCAGAGAGCTGAAAATGAAATGGGTTAGAGGATCTAAATCCGAAGGAAGGGGAAAAATGTCTCTCGGATAGGTTGTAGGCCAAACCCAGAACATGAGTACACAAACTGCCTGCAGGACCAGGAACGAATAGAAATACTTATTCAAATTCACAATATCTTTACAGGTTAAGTAAACAACAATGAAAAAGTAATATTCGCTTGTATAGATCCAGACGGTCTCTGGAATAAAAGGCACTGCCCGATCGATCCACCAGAAGGGGAGAAGACGAGGTTCAAAAAAATGGATGTGGTTGGAGGGGAGATAAAGAAGCGCAGCTAATACAAAGAGAACTACCCCGTAGGGGTATTTGTTCTTCTTGGTTAGAAAAATAGGGAGGCCCTTCTTAGGAAAGAGCCCGCGCAAAAAAGAGGGTAGAGGTGCCGTTCTCATTCGCCGAGCCAACCCCTCATTTGAGTGTGGACCGCATCAGTATTCCAGTCGTTCTCGCCATTTTGAATATGAAGGATTTCACGTTTATTATTCATAACCACCGTGAGTGGAATAGCATACACATCAAACAATTCCGCAACTTCCCCATTTGGGTCCTGGAATACAGGAAAATCCATCTGATAGCGTTGCACGGTCCGAGGTACCACGGCAGCAGGGTTTTCGTCTAGGTTGATTGCAACAACTTCTAGGCCTTTTGAATGAAATTTCTCACGCAGTTTTACAATCGAGGGCATTTCCTCTAAGCACGCTTCACACCAAGTGGCCCAAAAATTCATAAAAATTACCTTGCCTTGCACGGTCGATACTCGAATTTTCTTACCGTTTAGATCCGTTAATGCAAAATCTGGGAGAACTTTGCCTACTGTGAATGGCTGCGGGCGGTCACTTCTCCCATGATCTACTAATCGGTACTTCACAAAGAAAAGTGAGGCGGTAATTACCAACAGAATCAAAAAGATAGGTAAGAGTACTAGTTTCAGTTGTTTCGTATTACTTTTTTGGGCTGTTGTCATAAGGCTTAATCTTATCCTAGAATAGGAGATGTGAGGAAGAACGAAGACAAGGGGCAAGCTGTCTTGGAGTATGTTTTGATGACTTTGATAGCAGTCTCTTTTGTAATGGTAATCGCCTCTACTTTTAGACGGACTATCGTCAAAGTTTGGGGCTACTACACCAATCAGATCGTTGCTGCTTGTCCGGGGTGTCCTGTAGACCCCGCTTATCGGTTTCGCTAACCCAACGTTACCGTCAAATCCTTTGGTAGATTAGAAAGAGCTCATTGCCCAGTCGTTTTACTTTTTTAAGCTGTAAACCCAGGACATCCGAGGGACGAAAGCCCACTCCATCAACCAAGGTGGGAGCTTTGGATCCTCCAACGATTCTGGGGGTAAGGGTGAGATGGATCTCGTCGAGCCAATTTCCTCGAACAAACTCCCACATGAGGCCACCTCCCCCTTCAACGAGAAGGCGGTGAATTCCTCTTTTTTCTAAATTTCTCATCATTTGGAGCGCAACCGGAGATTTCCGAGAGTTTTTCTGGAGAACGACAATCTCTGAGGATTTCTCAAAGGCCTTGGTTCGTTTTGGGTCTAGTGGCGTAGTAATGAAAAGAACCCTTTGTGTTTGCGGGTCTCGAAAATATTCCCACTCTGGCGAAATTCCCTGCAATTGGGAGCTAAAAAGGACGTTTAGGGGCTGGTGTTTTCGGTTCGGAATTTTGATGGGTTTTTTGAAACTGCGAAGGGTCGAGGCCCCGATCAGGACGGCGTCCGATTTCTTCCTCAAGCGCAGCATCTGTTTGTGATCTTCTTTAGTGCCGAGGAGGAAAAAGCCCCTTTCCTGAGTTCCGATCTTTCCGTCTATGCTGGTTGCCAAATTTGAAAATACGAACATAACTTTTTAGCCTTTGCGGAGGAGTACAGGACGATATTGCATTCCAATAAAAAAGATTTCCTTACTCTCTTTGCGGGTGCTTTTCGGGCGTAGAACTTCCACTTTGCCGAACCTGGCTCTGAGGGCACTTCGAAAAGTCTCAAAATCCTCACTGTGAAACAGTTTGCAGACAAAATGTCCTTTAGGCTTCAAGAACTTTTCAGCGACCTCAAGGGCTAGCTGACAGAGCTCTAAGGATCGAGCCTGATCAGTAATTCGAATTCCGGTTGTTTTCGGAGCCATATCCGAAAGGACGAGGTCAAACGGGGGCTGAATCCCACTCTCTGAAAATGTTACTGTCAGGTTCAGATCGCGTAGGTCAGCATTTACAAACAAGGCATTGGGAAGTGTAATTTTTATGGCCTGAAGATCAATCCCTAGCACACGACCTTGGGGGCCTACTTTTCCAGCAGCGTACTGGGACCATGATCCTGGTGCTGCTCCTAAATCCAATACTTTATTGCCCGTCTTGAAAAGCTTGTAACGGTCATCGATCTCTTGAAGCTTAAAGATCGATCGTGCTGCGTAATTCTCTTCTTTGGCTTTCTTAAAAAAATAGTCCCTTGGATTATAGGCCACGAATTTAAAACCTCAGAAGGGGGTTTACCACGGAAATCAGGGGGAAAACAGGGTTCTTCAAAGGGGTGTCTTAAGCTAGATCGAATTCGACACAAGTCGGCGATTTTCAGCCAAAACATAGGAGGCCACAAACCAAGCGTCTTCTTGGCTGATAGAGA
The DNA here is from genome assembly GCA_016185105.1 of Bdellovibrio sp. Taxonomy (GTDB): domain Bacteria; phylum Bdellovibrionota; class UBA1018; order UBA1018; family UBA1018; genus JACPOE01. Next base: position 51,471 of record JACPOE010000015.1, on the reverse strand, counting down.
CGAACTTCACTCCGACTTTAGAGAAATCTTTGGCTTCCCTGCCCATTGGTTTGGAATAGCGAACTTCAGCTTCCATGGTTAAATTTTGCTTATTCAAAATGAAATGAAAGTTCTTTAGTATCAAGCCTTTCTGGAAAATGGCTTCCTCGGAATTGCTGATCAAAAAAGCCATGCCAGTGTCGCTCAAGTCTAATACCCGCTTGGTAGTTTTCTGAGCGGTATCGGTTGGGGATTGGAAGTCTACAGTTAGACTATAATTGCCTTTCATAGCCAGCCGGAAGCTTTGCCGTCTTTGGACCCTGAAAAGCTTTTCAGGTACTGAAAAAATGAGCTGACGTGAATCCGCAGCCCGCATAGGAGATCTAAAAAAGAGGTTAGCAGTGGGATGGGCCAAGTTGACAAAAAAGTCCGTGTTGTTTTGGACCGCTGCCTTTAGCTTGTCCAGATCCACTTGAGGCGGGGTGCTTAAAATAAGGATCCGCTGTGCTGCGGCCATTTGAAGAGCCCGAGTTTGGCCAACGACATCTTGTTCTTTTGTCCAAAGAGTACCGCTAGTTTGCAGTTTTGCGCATTCAGCAAGAAAAATAAATTTTTCAGCTTCGCGAGGAACGGCTTCGAAATCCGGTTTGTCTTTCGAGTCGGTCCCAGAGGGGCCACCCGAGTCCGGTTCAGACAATGGTCACCTTTCTTAATAGATCCATATCTTGTAGTGCTTTTCCTGACCCTCTGACCACGCAAGTAAGTGGGTCTTCAGCTAATGCTACTGGAAGACCGGTTTTCTCTTTAATTAGAATATCTAGGTTGGCAAGCAACGCTCCGCCCCCGGCGAGAATAATCCCATTATCAACAATATCAGCGGCAAGCTCGGGAGGCGTTCTTTCTAGTGCTGTCTTGATGGTGTCCACTACCGCAGAGACTGGTTCTGCTAGTGCGTCTCGAATTTCTTCTGAATTGACCTCGATGGTCTTAGGTGCGCCACTGATCAAGTCACGCCCTTTAACTTCATAAGTTTTTTCTTCTTCAAAGGGATAGGCGCAGCCAATCGAAAGTTTAATTTGTTCGGCGGTTCGTTCTCCAATCAAAAGCGAGTATTTGCGTTTGATATAATTTACGATGGCATCGTCAAATTTATCTCCAGCGACTCGCACCGACTTCGAGTAGACAATCCCGCCTAAAGAGATCACAGCAACCTCGGTCGTACCACCGCCAATATCGACAATCATATTACCGCTAGGTTCGCGAATCGGAAGGCCAGCGCCTAGAGCTGCGGCCATGGGTTCTTCGATCAAATACACTTCTCGCGCCCCGGCCGATTGTGCAGATTCTTTGACTGCGCGTTTTTCAACCTGAGTGATTCCGAAAGGGATGCAGATGATGATTCGGGGCCGGATGAACGTCCTACGTTCGCTTGATTTATGAATGAAGTACTTCAGCATCGATTGAGTGACTTCGAAATCTGCAATGACGCCGTCTTTCAAAGGTCGAATTGCCTGAATGGAGCCAGGAGTTCTACCGAGCATGTCCTTGGCTTCTTTGCCCACCGCTAAAACGCGGGTTTGACCGCGAGAGTTTCTATGAATCGCAACCACCGAAGGCTCATTGATAATGATCCCACGGTCTCTTGCGAATACGAGAGTATTGGCAGTTCCAAGATCAATTGCTAAGTCATTTGCAAAAAAATCGAGCATTTTTTTCAACATGAATTTTTCACCACTTATAGTGTCGTATGTGTTCGCCTCGTTGGGCAATATCACTCATCGATTTGATTCCGACTTCCAGGTGTAAATCAGTATATTGCCTGAAAACCGCTTTTGCCGACTTTTTAGTTTTGATCCCCCCTCTTTTTAGAGGAAGGTCTGAAACCAAGAGTAGGGCCCCAATGGGTACTTTGCTTGCAAAACCTGCAATAAACAACGTGGCAGTCTCCATCTCTATAGCCAAAGCACGTTCTTCATAGAGTTGAGCTTTGAATTTCTGGTCAAATTCCCAAAAGCGATAGTCCGTAGTGTGAACTACTCCGGTTCTGTAGTCCAATCCCTTTTCGACCAAAATCTGGGAAACAAATTTCTGAATCTTAAAAGTCGGCAGAGCAGGAACTTGCGTCGGCATGAAGTGACGAGAAGCGCCTTCGTCACGGATTGCCGCAGTCGGTAAAATAAAATCCCCCACTTTGAGTGAACGATGAAGACCGCCTGCCATTCCTAAAAGCAACACCGCTTTAGGGTCGACGATGGCAAGAAGTTCGATGATCAACGCCGCTGTCGGGGAGCCGATAGAAAAGTCTACAATCGATACGCCTGTTTTTGAGCTGTGTACCACTCCCATGGCCGAGCCTTGGGTCCTAGAGTCACCACAAATGTTGTGGAACCGCTCAAGATAGTAGTCAAAGTTAGTGAGAATAATATGTTTTCCGAACTTCTCAGGTGCACTCCCCGTGTACCTTTCGAGCATATCTCGGGCTATTTTATATTTAAGCTTATTAGTATAAGTCCGGTTGTGGTTCGGAATAATAAATGGATTTAGTGGAGCTCCAACGGCTGCTTTTTTATGGTTCTTTTTAGTGTGCTGCACAGGCTCAGCTTACATTTTGCCGGGATCTGACACAAGGGCATACTGGCCTATTGAGGCGCGTCGTGTTAGGTTTCTCGCGTGCGAAAACCGACGTCTTTTGGCCGGATTACCGCTTTGATTTGTCTGTTTTCTTTTCTTATTGCGTTGGCGATCTACTTCTGGTGCTTGCATTTTTTTCGGGACGAATTCCCGTCTGTCGGGCGCTTAACAAAAGAATTCCCCGAGGTCGTGTATCTTGGGCAAGGACCTGCCGGCGACGAACAAATTGAAATCCATTTCAGGAAGCGCAGACCCTTGGGCTGGGTCCCATTGAGCGCTGTCTCGGCGGGTACCCTCGCAGCGATCGTGGTGAGCGAAGACTGGGCTTTCTATCAGCACAGAGGCTATGATCCGGCCCAGATGTCGGAAGCCATTAAGGCCGACATTCGAAAAAAGAAATTTGCTCGGGGGGCAAGTACGATAACCCAGCAAGTCGTGAAGAATCTCTTTTTAGAAAAGGACAAGAAAATTTGGAGGAAAATCAAAGAGCTGTATCTAGCCATTGAATTGGAGAAAGCTCTTGGAAAAAGGAAGATTCTCGAGATCTATTTGAATATTGCGCAATGGGGTCGAGGAGTTTACGGGATTGGAGCCGCTTCGATGTATTATTTCAAGAAGACTCCAGATCAATTGACTGCGAGAGAGGGAGCGTTTCTGGCAATGCTTTTACCGAGCCCTGTTCGGTACAATCAGTCATTTCGCCGGGGTGAGTTGACCCCTTTTGCGCGGAGCCAGATCCGCAGTATTCTTGAAAAAATGGTACGCGCCCAGCGTTTAAGTGCTGAGGATTTTTCCCGAGAAATAACTGAACCCCTGGTCTTCCGAAATCAATCTTGACCTGATAGGTAACTTTTAGGAGAATTAAAGGTATGAGAAAAGTAAGGGCTCTTTATCTTGGAGCTCTTGTCATTTTTGCGGGGACTGGATTAGGCGTTTTGTATGGGTCAAAGACAGTGCCAAGGCTCATGCTCCAGCCTGCCCGCCAGCCTGAGCTCACTAAGGAAAACGTCGCTGAGGTTCTCAAGTCCTCGGCTAGCGTAAACTCGTTTCCTAATGAGATGACCGTGAATATTCAAAATAAGAGAAAGCGAGTCAGGGTAAACTACTCGCTTGAGCCCAAGCTCCAGGAGACCATGGAGGGCTTGTTTCGAAGCTATGGTCCGGATTACGGGGCCTTTGTCGCGATGGATGCCAAGACCGGCCGCATCATGAGCCTTGTGAGCTATTCTAGGACCGGTGATCACGGAAATCTTGCTCTGAGAGCCTCCTTCCCTTCCGCCTCTGTTTTTAAGGTTGTCACCGCAGCGGCCGCAATTGGCGAAGGGAAAATTTCTGCGGATAGTGTTGTTTCTTTTAATGGGAGAAATCACACACTTTATCGAGGACAGATCTTACAATCCAAGATTACCCACTGGACACGTTTTATTACCTTAAAAGAAGCTTTTGCCCATTCAATCAATACAGTCTTTGGAAAGCTAGGCGCCTACTCGGTGGGCCAGGAGGAGCTCCAGAGGTACGCTGGGAGATTCGGGTTTAATCGTAGGATATCCGCCGATCTGCCCGTGCAGGAGGGAAGAGCTCTGATTCCCGGAGATGTTTGGGGCCTAGCAGAGAGTGCATCTGGCTTTACACGTGAAAATACGATGAGTCCGCTTCAGGGCGCTTTAATTGCCGCCTCGGTTGCTAACCAGGGTGTCATGATGGAGCCTTTCATTGTCCAATCGGTTACGGATCTCAATGGGTCTCCGCTCTATTATGCGCAACCGCGGGTAGCGGCAGTGCCTATGGATTCTGACACGGCTTCGCAAATTAGACGATTGATGCAGGAGACCGTTCACCGAGGTACCTCCAGAAGCTCCTTTCGGGGATTTTTTAAGAAGGATTTCACTTTTCTAGACGTGGGTGGGAAGACGGGCAGTTTGACTGGTTTTGATCCCCACGGGAAATACGAGTGGTTTGTGGGATACGCAGATTCAGGAACCCACCGGCTTGCGGTAGCTGCGTTGACCATCCATGCGAAGCAATGGCGAGTGCGATCGTCCTACCTCGCGCGTAAAGCGATTGAGCGGTATTTCTCTGATGCAGGCGGTTCCAGGACAGTAGCAACGAAATGACGACAAATCCGAGTCCTGAGGCTCCAACCTCCAGGCATATTCCCATCTTAGTAGAGCCTATTCTTGAGTTTTTGATCGAGCCCTTTCGAAACTGGCAGGGTGAGGGGCCAGTTTGGTTTGTAGATGCGACTTTAGGGGGAGGGGGGCATACACGTCAGATTCTTGACGCTTTACAGAAGATTTCGCCCGAGGGACGTTGCAAAGTCCTAGCGGTGGATCAAGATCAGACCGCGGTTGATCGTGCGAGAAAAAGGTTTGAACCTGAAATTCAAGCCGGTCGTCTGGAGCTCATGCAGGCTCGTTTTGGAGAGATTGCGGAATGGGTTCGAAACCACTCCGTGGTCGCCCTTTTGGCCGATCTGGGTTTTTCAAGTGATCAGATGGATGATCGTTCACGAGGATTGAGTTTTCAGAGTGAGGGTCCGCTGGATATGCGCCTGGACCCTAATCAGGGTCAGAGCTGTCTTGATTTACTGGAATCGATTTCCGAAGAGGAGTTGGAAAAAATTCTAAGGGAGTTTGGTGAGGAGAGATTTTCTCGGAGAATTGCTTCGGCTATTATTCATCGTAGGAATGATTTTGATCTTCCCAAGACCCCCAAGGACTTGTCCAGGCTGGTAGTTCACGCCATTCCTTCCTTTGCGAGGCACGGAAGGATTCATGCGGCGACTCGAAGTTTTCAGGCCCTGCGAATGGCTGTAAATGAGGAAGTTTCTCAGCTCGACCGTCTTTTATCTCGTGTTATTATAGAAGTTGTTCCGAGCGGTAGGATCGGGATCTTGACCTTCCACTCGGTTGAGGATCGGTTGGTCAAAATTCGTTTCAAAGACGGGGATGATTTTAAGGCACTTACCAAGAAGCCACTTCAGGCCTCGGACGAAGAAGTCAGCAGAAATCCGAGATCTCGAAGTGCGAAACTAAGAGTTGCTGAGAGACTACCCTAAGAGCGGGGATCGGGGATGCTAAAAAAATGGGTTCCGGTTTGGATTATTCCGGTTCTAATTGTTTTTTCCATTGGTACGGTATGGCTGCGGCTCAAAATTATTGGCACCGCTTATCTAATAAATGAAACCAATCGACAAATTGAACGCTCACGAGTGGAACAAGAGCTGTTGCAGGTTAAGCTTGCCGCCTTGCGTTCGCCAAGACGCTTGGAACTTTTAGCCAAGAACCGTTTCGGTCTTGGCCTTCCTAAGGTGGACCGCGTTATTCATTTACCTAAAGAGCAAACCCCCGAGGCACCTTGAATATGTCTACAGAGGTAAGGAATCAGGCCTACTCCGTAAAGAAGAGGCTTACCGTTGTCTTGCTCAGTTGTTTCTCAGTGGCGCTTCTGATTCTTTTAAGGGCGGGATACATTCAATTTTTGAATCAACCTCGTTTATCATCGATGGCACAAAGGCAGTTTCTATCGCACTCTTTAGTTCGCCCCAGAAGAGGGTCAATACTCGATCGCAATGGCGAGCCCCTGGCCATTAGTGTTGAAGTTTTCAGTCTGGCAGCCAATCCGGGAAAAATCTCAAAAAAAAGAGAGCTAGCTCGCCTCATTGCTAGAGCAACTGACCTCTCTTTTGGAAAAGCTCTCGTCAAGCTTCAAGAAGATCGGGAGTTTGTCTGGATTAAACGTCATTTGAGCGAGAATGAATTAAAGAAATTTAAAAAATGGCGGATCATGGACTCCGACGGGGATCTAGTGAACGGTCTTTGGTTAGTGAAAGAGAGTAAAAGGGTCTATCCGCATAAGCAACTGGCATCCCATGTGCTTGGCGATGTGAATATCGATTCGGATGGGATTGAAGGTGCTGAACTCTGGTTCAATGAGGCTCTTCGAGGGAAGGTTGTTTCCGTTTCGGCCGTTCGGGATGCCTTGGGGCGGCCTACTTTTATCGATGCTGAAGCGGCTGGAAATGTTCGAGATGGTGAGTCCGTTACTTTGAGCATTGATTCTGGGCTCCAGTACGAAGTCGAGAGAAAGCTTCAAGAGGCTCTTCGCAAAACTCAGGCGAAGTCAGGAACTGTAATCGCGATGAATGCTTCGAGTGGGGAAATTTTAGCTCTGGCAAACGAACCTGGCTTTGATCCGAATTTGAAAGGGATTCCTTCTGACAGAAGAAGAAATCGTGCTCTGACCGATGGCTATGAGCCAGGTTCAACGTTGAAGTCCATTCTTCTTGCCAGTGCTCTCGGTCATGGTTGGAAACTGAGCGACCAGGTTTGGGGTGAGCTCGGGTCTTTTCAAGTCCAAAACCACCGAATCTCTGAAGCTATGGCTCACGAAAAATTCGAGTGGGTGAGTTTAAAAAAAATGCTTCAGGTCTCTAGCAATGTGGCGGCCGCGAAGGTGGCATTAAAACTAGGTCCAGATCGGTATCTCAGAACCCTACGTCTTTTTGGATTTGGATTACGCACCGGCAGCGGATTTCCAGGAGAAATTTCGGGCAAGATCCTTCCGAGAAAAGAATGGCAGCCTTTGGCTTTAGCCAATATCGGTTTTGGTCAGGGCATTTTGGTGACACCGATGCAAATGACCCGAGCGTATGCAGCTCTGGTCAATGGAGGGTGGTTAGTGAAACCTTCCTTTTTGAATCGCTCGAACGGGGAGCCTATCCGAATTATTTCGGCGCGAGTCGGTCGCGAGGTCTTAACTGCGCTCGAGGCCGTTGTGCAAGAAGGTGGGACAGGGGTTCAAGCGGCGCTGCCGGGTTATACGGTCGCCGGTAAGACTGGCACGGCCCAAGTGATCGATCCGAGAACTGGCCACTATTCGAAGGAAAAATATGTAGCCTCGTTCATTGGATTTGCTGTCGGCGTAGAGCCCAAAGTCGTAATCTTCGTAAGCCTTACCGAGCCGAAAGGCCTGTTCTATGGGTCGGAGACCGCCGCCCCGCTTTTTCGAGAAGTTCTAGCCTCGGTAGCTAATAGGCTCAGTCTGCCACCCAAAGTGATACCGTTGGCACGAGACGATCAGCCTAAAACGGTCGTAGACCAGCTTACCTTGAGCCAAGGAGCGGACCTGCAAGATGAAGGAGTTGCTGACGGGAGTACCGCACCAGACAAGTTAACCTGGCAAATCGAGCCAGCCAGTGGAAAGCCTGGCTGGATACTTCCCTCCCTGGTAGGCCTTAGTCCGAGGGAGGCCACAGGGCGGTTAGAGGGGCACGGGTTTCGCTTGGAAGTGGCGGGTATGGGTGTTGTCTCCGCCCAAGTCCCTGCTGCCGGAAAGAAGGTTGCCGAAGGGGATGTGATTCGATTATTACTCACAGAGCCATGAGTCATTCGTTAATCTCTGAATTTCTAAAAAATCCTAATCATTGTAATCTTCCTGGCCAAGTGCTGGGGGTGACCTCAGATTCTCGGAAGGTAAGGCCCGGAATGATTTTCGTGGCCATTCAAGGAGGATCAACGGATGGGCATGCTCATATTCCCCAAGCTTTTCAAGCTGGGGCATTAGCAGTTGTAGGTGAGGCCTCATTTATCCCGTCCGGAGAGCAAAATTACATTCGAGTGGTAGACAGTCGCGAAGCGCTTGCCTTACTTGCTGCAGAGATTGAAGGTAGACCATCTGAAAAAATGCTGATGGTCGCAGTGACTGGAACCAGCGGCAAGACTACGACAACCTACCTTGTGGAATCGATTCTCAAGGCAGCGGGACATCAGGTCGGAGTCATTGGGACAATCAATTTCCGTTATGGCGAGAAGGTAATCGATTCTACCCACACGACCCCTGGGGCGGTCGAACTCCAACATCTGCTGGCCGAGATGCGCCAAGCGGGATGCACTGCGGTAGTAATGGAAGTTTCCTCTCATGCGCTGAAACAAAAGAGGGTGGGTTCTATCGCTTATGACGCTATGGTCTTCACCAATTTGAGTCCTGAACATCTGGACTTTCACCCTGACATGGAAGACTACTACGCAGCTAAAGCTTCTTTATTTAAAGATCTTGCTGATTATGCGGTCTCCAAAGGAAAGAACCCAGTTGCGGCGATCAATGGTGATGATCCTTATGGGAAAAGGCTTCTCAGAGAGGTGGCCTCGCGGTCTGGGCTTAAGGTTTGTGAGTATTTTACACCAGTATTAGAAATTACTCTGGATGGGATATCGGGGGTCATCAGTAACATTCCTATTCAATCCCCATTAACCGGAGGGTTTAACGGCTCGAACATTGCTGGTGCTGTAGCGCTGGCAGTGGGGTTAAAACTGAGCTCGGAGGCGATCATGCACGGCGTGTCCGCGCTAAAAGGGGTGCCCGGAAGGCTAGATCGAGTTCAGTCAAAATCGAGCGTGCACGTCTGGGTTGACTACGCCCACAAGCCTGATGCGCTTGAAAAGGTTCTTAAGACGCTTGCAGCCATTCGCAAGGGGCATAGGTTGATCTGTGTTTTTGGTTGTGGAGGCGATCGCGACCGGAGCAAGAGGCCGGTCATGGGTCGGCATGCTGTAGCGTTGGCAGACTACACGTGGATCACCTCGGACAATCCCCGTACAGAGAAGCCCCAGGCCATTATTGAAGAGATTTTGGCAGGTGTTCAGGGGGTCGTGGATTCGACGCGGTTCTGCGTAGAGCCGGATCGGCGCAAAGCCATTTTTGGAGCAATCCAAATGGCCAAGCCGGGCGATCTGGTGCTGATTGCGGGGAAAGGGCATGAGAACTACCAAATCTTGGGTACCCAAAAAATACACTTTGACGATAAAGAAGTTGCCGCTGAAGCTCTAAGTGTTGCAAAAGCTTGACACTGGCTTTTAAAAATCAGTAGCATCTCGACATGCTCTTCTACTTTCTATATCCGCTGCATTCTCGGTTCACTCCGCTCAATGTATTCAAATACATCACCTTCAGGACTTTTGGGGCTACCATCACTAGTTTGTTGATCTGCATGTTAGTTGGACCCGCATTTATTCGGTTTCTCCAAAGAAAGCAGATGGGGCAATTTGTGAGAGACGACGGGCCGAAATCCCACCTCACAAAAAAGGGAACTCCGACAATGGGAGGTGGATTGATTCTAGGGGCGATCTTAATTTCCTCTCTCCTGTGGTCAGATCTGACGAATAAGAATATTTGGATTGCAATGCTGACGACCTTCTTTTTCGGTGTTGTCGGATTCATGGACGACTATCGCAAAGTGATGTTGAAAAATCCAAAAGGACTATCCGGACGCCAAAAAATTGTTTCTCAAACCGTCATAGCTCTCGCAGCGGCAGGGCTGATCTATTACTTTCGAGATATTCCACCTGATTTGAAGTTTCCCTTCTTTAAGGGCTGGTCGTTCGATCTAGGTATCTTTTTCGTGCCTTTTGCGGCTTTTGTCATTGTAGGGGCATCTAATGCGGTCAACCTGACGGACGGGTTGGATGGCCTTGCGGTCGGGCCAACGATTACTACTTCCAGCACTTTTCTCATTCTAGCCTACTGTGCTGGGCATATGAAATTCGCAGATTATCTGCAAATTCCATATGTTGCGGGTGCTGGCGAACTCGCAGTGTTTTGCGGAACGGTGGTGGGATCTTGCCTGGGATTCCTCTGGTTTAATACCTACCCAGCCCAGGTTTTTATGGGGGATATTGGCTCTTTAGCCCTAGGAGCTGCTCTTGCAGTGGTTGCAGTCATCTCAAAAAACGAAATCTTGCTTGCAATTTGTGGTGGGGTTTTCGTAATTGAAGCTCTTTCGGTAATGGCGCAGGTAGCTTCATTTAAAATGACTGGTAAAAGAGTCCTTAAAATGGCACCTATTCACCATCATTTTGAACTGAAAGGTTGGGCTGAGCCCAAAGTGATTGTGAGATTTTGGATCATATCGATACTTCTCGCATTAGCAACGCTTTCAACCTTGAAATTACGGTAGCCAAAATGAGTGAAGACACTGGATTGAGAAATGAAGAGTTTTTTATGAGCAAATACAAAGGAAAACGAGTTCTTATCGTAGGGTTTGGAATCTCAGGCGTTGCCGCTGCCAAATATTTGGTTAAGCAGGGCGCCAAGGTTACTGTGACCGATCAAAAGCAGAAGAATGAACTCTCTGAACATGTAGATGCGTGTGTTGACTTGAAGCTCGAGTATGAGCTCGGGAAACACAATCCAAAGACCTTTGAAACTGCTGAGTTAATCGTGGTTAGCCCAGGGGTTCCTCTCAATATTAAGCCCTTAGAGGAAGCCCGAGCGAAAAGTATTCCGATTACCAGTGAAGTTGAACTCGCCGTTGCTGCGATCAAAGAGCCTATTGTTGCAGTCACTGGAACCAATGGAAAGACGACTACTACTAAGGTTATTGGCGAAATGTTCCAAGCAGACGGCAAGAAAGCCTTCGTGGGTGGAAATATCGGCAAGCCCCTGCTGGATTATGTCCTAGACGACCAAAAAGCGGACGTGGTTGTCGCAGAACTTTCCAGCTTTCAATTAGAACTCTTGGATAAGTTGACTCCGGCGGTAGCGGTTTTCACCAACATCGAAGAGGACCATCTCGACCGTTATGGGGATATGCAGACCTATATTCAGGCGAAAAAGCGATTACTCAAAGCATGTAATCGGAATTCCTTTGTGGTTTTGAATTACGACAATGCCAACGTAGCTGCCTTTGAACAGGAAAATCAGGGCAAGTTGATCTGGTTTACCAAGAAGAATCCAATTTCTGTAGCGGGGAACTTCGCTGAGGAGTTTTGCGGAACCTATTGGGATGCAGGAAAAAAGGCTGCTGTTTCTAAGGTGACTGGTCGTGAAGAAGTTTATGATCTTTCTAAATTTCGCCTTTTTGGAGAGCACAACAAAGAAAACCTGCTGGCTGCGATGTCTGCGGCCCGCGCTATGGGTGTAAGCCAAAAGGCAATCCAGACTGTGATTGAAAACTTCAAAGGGGTGCCTCACAGGCTCGAGTTCATTAGAAGGAAAGATGGCGTTTACTTCTTTAATGACTCTAAAGGCACCAATGTGATGAGTGTCCAACGAAGTTTAGCCGCTTTTAATTCCAATCCGATCATTTTGATTGCAGGCGGCAAGGATAAAGGGAGCGATTTTGCTCCTTTGGTTGATCTAGTTAAGAAAAAGTGTAAAATTTTAATATTACTGGGAGAAGCCAAAGAGAAAATTAATCGTGCCATCGGGGATTATGCAGAGACCTACTTGGTTGGCACTTTTGAAGAGGCAGTACTCTTAGGATATCAGAAATCGAGAAGTGGGGACATCATCTTACTTTCTCCAGGATGTGCGAGCTACGATATGTTCCGCAATTTTGAAGAACGTGGTGACTATTTTAAGAAATTGGTTTCACAACTATAGCCGTCGGATTCGAAATCGGCTTAGGCCTCTACCCAAAGGCGGCAAGGCTGAGGGCAGGTCCATCGACGTATTTCTGCTTCTGACCGTTCTTGGCCTGGTTCTATTCGGCCTGATCATGGTCTACAGTTCCTCTTTTATCTATGCTCAGGAAAAAACAGGGGACGGATTTTCTTTCATTCGCAAACAAATTGTCTATGCCGGCTTGGGTTTGATTGCTCTTTGGTGCGGCTCAAGAATTCATTACAACCGTTGGAAAATTTGGGCCTATCCGAGCTTAGGCGTAGTTTTTCTTCTATTGATTTCTATTTTCATCCCTGGTGTAGGGGATCGCATCGGTGGAGCTAGGCGGTGGCTTCATCTTGGGCCATTCAATTTTCAACCGGGAGAGCTTGCCAAGTTTGTAGTGATTGCCTTTGTCGCTCGGCAGCTGGTTGTTAAACAATACCTAGAATCTGTTTCAAAAACGATTCTATCGGCCTTGGTAGCTCCTCTGCCGGTTGTCTTGCTTTTGCTTCTGCAACCTGATTTCGGAACGACTGTAATTATTTCTGCTGTCATATTTGCTATGATGTTTTTATCTGGGCTTCCGGCCAGGAATCTGGGCGTATTTTTGGGAGTCGCAACCTTGCTTGGAAGCTGGCTCGTCTTAGGTACCGCCTATAGAAGAAATCGAGTTGCCACCTTTCTTGATCCCTGGAGTGATCCGACTGGCAAAGGATTTCAAATTATCCAATCCTTTGTTGGTCTTCATAACGGAGGAATCTGGGGCGTTGGATTAGGAAGCGGAAAAGAAAAACTTTTATTTCTTCCTGAGGCACACAACGATTTTATTTTTTCAGTCATTGGAGAAGAGCTCGGTTTTGTCGGTATTTTTGGGGTGGTCATTGCCTATTTGTTGTTAATTCACCGTGGGTTGAAAACCGCTTGGAATTCCCATCTGAAATACCAGGATCGATTTGGCATGCTCTTGGCGGCCGGAATTACCTTGGCAATTGGCTTTCAGGGTTTAGTTAACATTTCGGTAGTGATGGGAATCCTACCCACCAAAGGCCTAACTCTTCCTTTTATCAGCTATGGTGGTTCGGCTCTTTTGGTTGACCTATTTGCGTTGGGAGTCCTTTTGAATATTGGAAAGGGTCCCTTGCAGGGCGAAGCCCAAGCGAATAGATTAATGCCAGATGAAAACGAAACCTAAATCCAAGTTGTTGATCGCAGGAGGCGGTACTGGGGGGCACATCCTTGCGGGTGTTGCTATTGCAGATGCCTGGAAGGCCCGAATCGGAAGTTCGAGCCAGGTTTTATTTATTGGCGCAAAGCGGGGCCTAGAGGAGAAGTTAGTTCCTAAAGCCGGGTATCCTTTAGTTAGTTTAAGAATTGGGACTCTGAATGGTGTGAGCCTGGGTCGTAAATTGAAGACACTTTTTCAATTGCCCTGGGCGTTTCTGGTAGCTGTGCTTCACCTTCTAAAATTTCGTCCTGACTGTATTATTGGAGTGGGAGGGTATTCATCTGGCCCCGTAGTAATGTCTGCAGCCCTTTTAAGGTGGTTTCACCTTCTTTCCACTCGGATTTCACTCTTAGAACAAAATTCAGTGTTAGGTCTGACGAACCGAATTTTGGCAAAGCGGGCCGATTGCATTTTCTTGGTATTTTCGGAAATGGCCCGACTGTTTCCAAAGAAGGAAGTCTATGTGACCGGTAATCCGATTCGTTCTTCTATGGTTCCGATGCCCTCGGCCGATCGCGAGCCGTTTGTGGTTTTTATTTTTGGAGGCAGCCAAGGAGCGCGTGGAATCAATCAACGGGTAGTTGAGTCTCTGAGCTATTTCAAAAAAAATGCACACCGGATTGAGTTTGTGCATCAAACCGGAGAAGCCGATTTCGAAACTGTGAGTCAGGCCTATCGAGAAGCTGGCCTACGGGCGCGGGTTGAGAAATTTATTTTTGATATGCCCGAAGTCTATAAAAAAGCCTCTTTGGTGATCTGCCGAGCAGGGAGTTCGACTCTTGCCGAAATTGCCGCAGTCGGTCGGGCTTCTATTCTCATACCGCTTCCAACTGCGGCAGATCAGCATCAGGAGAAAAATGCACTTGCCTATTCCGAGGCAGGAGCCGCAATGGTATTAAATCAGCTGAAAACAAACGGCTTTGAATTGGCGTCTCAGGTTTTTCAGACCCAAGGCTGCCCAGGACGTCGTAGCCGGGTTACTCGGCCCTGAAAGAGGATCAGATGTTTAAGAAAGAAGATACGATTTTACACTTCGTCGGAATTGGCGGAATTGGAATGAGTGGAATTGCCGAAGTGTTTTTGAACCAGGGCTATAAGGTCGTGGGTTCAGATCTGGTAGAGTCTGAGAGCACTCGGAGGCTAGCGGAACTGGGTGCAAAAATTTTTATTGGGCATCGTTCGGAAAACGTTCAAGGTGCTCACGTTGTTGTGGTGTCCTCGGCGGTGAAGGCAACTAATCCAGAGGTCCTCGCTGCTAAATCCGCTCTGATACCCGTTATTCCTCGAGCTGAAATGTTGGCTGAGCTGATGCGCGGAAGGGTCGGAATCGCAGTTGCAGGGACTCATGGGAAAACAACTACAACTTCAATGTTAGCTACTATTTTGACCCACGCGGGTTTGGATCCCACTCTAGTGATTGGAGGCAAAGTCGATTCATTGGGTGGAAATGCCAAGCTTGGAAGCGGTAACTATCTAGTAGCCGAGGCCGACGAAAGCGATGGCTCTTTCCTTCAGCTTCCAGCGACGTTTGGCATTATTACGAACATTGATAATGACCATCTTGATCACTACGGCAGTTTGAGTGCGATTGAAGAAGCTTTTGTAAAGTTTGTGGGAAAACTGCCTTTCTATGGTGTAGCCGTAATTTGTGGTGAGGATGCGGGTGTAAAGCGGTGCATGGACCGTTGGACCAAGCCATTTCTTACGTATGGATTCTCGGCCGACTGGGATATTTATGCAACTGATGTGAGCTGCGGAGGTTTTGGGTCTAAATTTCAAGTCTTTCATAGAGTGGCCGCCCAAAAAGGGTTGAAGAAATCGGAGCATGAGCTCTTGGGTGAAGTTTTGTTGTCCGTTCCGGGCAAACATAATGTGCTTAATGCACTCGCGTGTATTGCTATTGCGCTTCAGTTGGAGATTCCGTTTAGTTCAATCGTTCTTGGGTTGAAGCAGTTTAGGGGTGTGAAAAGGCGATTTGATTTGCGTTGGAAAGACTCCAAGAATTCACGAGCCATTGTAGATGACTACGGCCATCATCCGGTAGAAATTACTGCAACTTTGGAGGCGGCTCGGAGCTATTGGCCTGGAAGAATTATTACAGTCTTTCAGCCGCATCGGTATTCCCGGACTCTTCATTGTAAGGATGGTTTTCTAACGGCTTTCCTATTGAGTGACGTGGTTTTGGTGACTGACATTTATGGTGCAGGCGAGGACCCTATTCCAGGGGTGGATTCGAGTTCTCTGGTTGGCGAGATGAAAAAGACTGCACGGCCGGGACAGGAAATTTTCTATGTGGGAGATTTAAGCGGAGCTAAAAGTCATGTGGCTGGAATTTTCAAAGAAAATGATCTGGTTCTCTGTTTAGGTGCGGGATCTATTACGCGCTTGCCCGATCAATTGATTCCACATGAGATCGAAAAATGAAGATCAAAGAATGGTTTCAAACGCACGGCACTACGTTCGGCGGAGATCTTCTTTTTGATGAGCCTCTAGCAAAACACACCTATTTCAGGATTGGTGGACCAGCCCAGGTCCTGGCTATTCCAAAAACTTTGGAAGATTTGAAGATTTTGGCCCAAGCGATTTTTGAGACCCAATCTCGGTTTTTTATCATGGGTCAGGGGAGCAATCTTTTGGCTTCCGACCTTGGTTTTGATGGGGTTGTCATTCGCGGCAATAAGCTAAATCTTAAGACCGAACTAGTTGGAGAAGGCGAAAGTCTAAGATTGCGCACCGGAGCAAGTGTGCCGGTCTCTACGCTGCTCAGAAAGTGCAGCGCTGAAGGATGGACTGGGCTTGAGTTTTTAACAGGAGTTCCCGGTCTCTTAGGAGGGGTAGTTCGGATGAATGCCGGGACTCACCTAGGTGAGGCCGTAGATCAGGTACGCAAGGTTAGTGTCTATTCAGTTTCAGCATGGCCCTGGGCAGAACTTGTTCATTACGAGGGGGAAGATCTTCAGTTCACCTATCGGAGGAACTTTTTTCTTAAACCGGGGGACTTCGTGTGGGAGATCGAATGGGCTGTTTCTCGTGGCGATCCCGAGACTGTTAAGAATAAAATTCAGGAAATTCTTACCCGTAGAAAATCGACTCAGCCTTTGGACTATCCTAGCTGTGGAAGTGTTTTTAAAAATCCAAAGAGCTCAGGGCTATCCGCGTGGCAAGTCGTGGATAAGCTTGGCCTTCGAGGACAGATTATCGGTGGCGCTCAGTTTTCTGAAAAACACTCGAACTTCATTTTGAACTTGGGCAATGCCAAAGCAGTCGATGTTCGATCATTGATCTGGCTTGCAAAAACCAAGGCGAGAGCCGAGCTAGGGATCGACCTTGAAGAGGAGGTGATCTATCTGGAATAGAGCTGCCTCAGAGTTTCCAAGTTAGTCTTCATTGGTATATTTTTCGACCATGATCGAATCTTCAGGAATTTGAAGAACCTTAGACACTGGCCCTTTGATCTCAGCGGCCGTCCCGACGATACTGATTGCAAGTTTTTCAGGGTTTAAAAAACGATTCATCGCCCGGTTTGCCTGCGCAAAGGTTACGTTTTCAATCTTTGATTGATAAGACTTCATAAATCCATCAGGAAGCTGGAGCACCTTTTCAAGGAGTTTATTTTCGACTCGCTTGGCGGGAGTGTCGTACATGAAGCCGGAATTATTAATCAGGCTCTGTTTAGCAAAGTTAAATGACTCTTCTGAAAGCCCTTTGTTTTTTAAATTTTTGACCAGCTCCAGGGTGAGAGCGAGCGCAGCCGGTGTGTCTTTGGCGGCAGGGTATAAGTGAAAGTGCCAGGACCGAGGTTGGGATCCTTGCCTAAAGCCACTGCTGGCACCGTAACTCCACCCGCGTTTCACCCGGATTTCTGTCATCAGAGTCGCAAAGAAGGAGTCACCTCCAAAGGCATGATTTGCAACGTAAAGAGCCATATAGTCTGGATGAGTCATGGTGATCCCAATTTGGCCACCGGAGATCTGGGTTTGGGTCCGTTCGGGCTTATCTACAATTTGAACCCTGAAAGAACCATCTCCCTGCGGAGGCTGCACGGGAGCGATTAGCTTCCGATCGTCGGGTGTAAGCTCGTACTGAGCGCATTTTTTTGCGACTTTTTCAGTCCATCGCTTGATTCGCTCCGGATCTGCATCTCCACTGCCTAGTACCAACAGAAGCTCACTTCGAAGGACACGATGATACTGAGCAATCAGATCCTTACGGCTCAGCGCCCTGATACTTTTGGTCGTTCCATACACAGGGTTTCCATAAGGATGTCCCTTAAGTAAAAAACGTGTAAAGGCTCGATTTCCGAGCTCGTCGTCTCGTCCCAATTGATCTTGAATTGCTGAAATCGCTTGATCTTTGAGCTTTCCAATCTCCACTTCGGAAAACCTGGGCTCAGTTAGAATCTCCTCAAGCAGATCCAGATAAGCATCCAATTTATCCGATAGGACGGCCCCTCGCAGAGTAGTGAATTCAGCTCGAGCATCAGTCTCAAGCCTGGCACCAAGTTGATCTAACGCTGCATCAATTTGTTGTTTTGATTTTGATCGGGTTCCTCTGAGCAGGATCTCGGCCAAAAGCGCAGTAGCACCCGACTTTCCTACAGGATCATTGACGGATCCAGCGCGGATAGCGACATTCAGACGAACAATTGGAAGTGCGGTGTCCTTCTCAAACGAAACTTCGTAAGCGGATGCCGATACCGAGAAAATAGCCAAGGTAAGAACATAAAATTTCCAGATATTCATTTAGGGACTCCCGTTACGGAAACTCCGAGCTTTGGGTTAAGATACATCTTCGCGACTCTTTGAATGTCTTTGGCAGTGACCGTTTGCATTCGTGCTCTGATTTTCAATCCAATTTGAAAGTCACCGGTTAGAGTTTCATAGCTTCCAAGCACTCCTGTTTTTCTGGAATTAGAGGCCAAGCTGTCGAAAAACTCAAACGCCAGTTTATTACGGACTCTCTGAAGTTCTTCGGCTGATACAGGGTGGGATTTGAGGCGTTCAATTTCACGAAGTAAGACTGCTTTTGCTTGTTCCGAGGTCTTTCCTTTTTGCATGCTGATCATAAAGGTGAACAGACCAGGATCCTTGGATTCGAGATCGAAAGCATCGGCAGACGTTGCTATTCCTCCGTCGACGAGTGCCCGGCTTAAGCGGCTGCTCCGCCCGGCGGTGAGGATGTTTTGGAGGACCTGCAATGCAGGGATGTCATCGTGAGTAAAAGCGGGCACAGGAAAGGCAAAAAATAGCTTTTCAACCTGAACATTCAGTTTCAGTTTTTTCGACTTTGGAGTCTCCCTTTTGGGCTCTGAAACCAGGACGGGAGGCCGATCAGAACCTTTCGGAATCTCGCCATAAACATCCTTAATTAGGTGATAGGTTTTTTCGGCGTCTACATCTCCTGAGATGATGAGGGTGGCGTGATTGGGAGCGTAGTGGGTCTGGTAAAAGTCTCTGGCTTCAGCCGAGGTCATTTTTTTGAGGTCGTCCTCGTAGCCTACAATCGGCCATCGATAAGGGTGTTTGGTAAAGGCCAGTTCGTAGAGGTGCTGGTCTAAAATGCCTTCAGGGTTATTTTCATTCCGAAACTTTCTCTCGTTTTCAACCACACCTTTTTCAGTGGCGAACCCATGATCATCGACAATCAGATTCCGCATACGGTCAGCCTCAAGTTCGGCAATCAGTCTTAGCTTTTTCGTAGGCAGCTCCTGAACGTAGACTGTGAAGTCTCGGCTTGTAAAAGCATTTTCTCCCTGGACTCCGGCCTGTTCTAACAATTTATCAAATTGATCGTCTTTGTATTTTTTCGTCCCCTTAAACATCATATGTTCAAAAAGATGGGCAAGTCCCGTTTTGCCAGGGGTTTCATTTCTAGAACCGACATCAAACCAAGTTTGATAGGCAAAGGTAGGGGAGGAGTGGTCTTCAACAATCAGAATCTTCAGGCCATTTTCAAGAGAAAAACGGTGAACCTGAAAGGAACCAACAAAAGGAAGGACTTGATGGGAGCCCGTCGGGACCGACGCAAATCCCAATGAAAACCCGGAAAAAAGGAGTGTTAGTAAACTGGGAATCAGTAGTGACGAGTGTAGCATTGTGGATCCTTTCAGAGCTGTATTTATATGAATCGCACAATTTTTCTGGGACTGATAGAATTATGTAAGACATGAATCAATCAGTGAATTGCCGGTGGGTAATGAGGGGCGGGAAATGAAACTCAAGCAAGGACTGCTGCAGGTGACCGCAAGGATCAAAGAGTTTGTTTCGGCTAGAACTGTGGGCAGAGTCTCCGCGCTTGGGATATCTCTTGCCGCAGTCTTGGGGTTGATTTGGATTGGAAAGACGGCGGCTAGTTCTCATCTTTTTGAACTTCAAAGCATCGATGTCTCCCATCCTGGGCAGCGCGCAGAGCTTCAAGATGATGAAGTGATTTCCCTTTCCCAAATTCCTGTCGGGCGGATCGGTTTGGTGAAACTAGATTTTCCGGTGATTGAAAAAAATCTAATGAGAAGTGAATGGATCGAAGACATTGATCTTAAGAAAATGTTTCCTCACACTTTAAAAATAAAGGTCACCTTCCGTGAACCTAAAGCCTACTTGCAGCTTAAAAAAGGGAAACTTGCTTACGTCGATCGATCGGGGCTGGTTTTTGGTAGTGTCAACTTATTGACACAAAGAAATCTTCCTTTTTTTAGTGGCTTTGATCCTAAAGACAGGGATCGTTTGAGAGAGGGCGTGCGCCTCATTGAAGAATGGGAGCGCTCTGAGTTGAGTCGATTTACTCTGCTCTCGTCCCTGCAGTGGGACTCTGAGCATGGCTTTCAAGGTCTTGTTGTTTACCCAGTTAAAAACGAGATCAAACATGTAAGAGCCATGGTTAATTTTGGTCATTCAATAGAGTTTGTTCAACTCAAGAGTCAGCTGGATAATTTGAATCGAGTAATTTCCTATTTGAGTAGAAATTATATTGCTACGCGTCGAATCTCTATTGATCAAGGAAAAAAGGTAGTTGTCAAAATTCCGTATGCTTCTTAGAATTTAATTAAACCGGCAATATTTGCCGATTTTACGACCTTGTGAACGCACCCACCGAGCTTCGGGCTCAATGAGGAGACAGCAGATGTCCAAAAAGGATGTAGTGGCCGGAATTGATATTGGCACAACTAAGATCTGCTGTGCAATCGGGCGCTTGGTAGATGAGAGTGCCGAGCCTAAAGTGGAAATGATTGGTTTCTCCAGAGGCCCATCTCCGGGTCTGAAGAAAAGAAAATTCGTCAATGTAGAAGCTACCCTCGAGGGTGTCCATAAAGCCATTCAAGAGGCCGAGTTGATGGCAGGTGTTCGCATTTCGGAAGTGTTTACGGGTACGGCTGGTGAGCAGCTACGGTCTCTCGGTTTTTCTATTGCTGGAATTTGTCCGGAGCCTTTAGCTGCGGCCGAGGCGGTCCTTTCAGATGACGAAAAAAGACGAGGAGTTGCGTTGGTTGATCTCGGAGGCGGCAGCTGTGACATCGGCGTATTCAAAGAGGGGCAGCTGCTTCATTCCGTGAGTCTTCCTTTCGGAGGAACTCACGTCACGAATGATATTGCAGTCGGACTTAGGGTGGCACCGAAAGAGGCAGAGGTTCTAAAGATTCAGCACGGGTATTGTATTTCGTCATTGGTTAAAGCGGATGAAACCATCGAGGTTCAGGGTGTTATTGATGGTCCGAGAATCTTATCAAAAAGATTTTTGGCTGAGATCATAGAGCCGCGGGTCGAAGAAATGTTACTTATTATCAAACAAGAAATATTTAAATTAGGACAACAAGAGCTCCTTGCAGCGGGAATAGTCATCACAGGTGGAGCGACCTTACTCAGAGGAATGCCGGAGCTGGCAAAGTATATTTTTGATTTGCCAGTCAGAAGAGGGTTTCCCTCAGAGATCGGTGGGTTAAAGGATGTCGTAAATTCCCCGAAGTATGCTGCAGGAGTCGGACTCTTGAAATATGGCGCTAAGACTATTGCGAAAACCCGATTCCCGATCCGCGAACAAAATATTTACGACAAAATGCGCGGATCGATGACCACCTGGATTAGAGATCTTTTTTAATCTTAGCTCAACCTTCCCGGCTTTTAGAGGCGGGACTGTACAAAGAGGATAACAAAATAATATGTTTGAAATTGATCAATTGGTGTCACAAGGAGCGAAGATCAAGGTAGTGGGCGTAGGAGGCAGCGGCTGCAATGCTGTAAACACCATGATTCGGACCGGTTTAGACGGTGTGGAGTTTATTACAGCGAATACGGACAAGCAGGCGCTCGATGCTTCCTTAGCCCCAGTGAAATTAGCAATTGGCCAGGAGTTGACAAAAGGATTAGGGGCCGGAGCAAATCCTGAAGTAGGTCGAAAAGCAGCTTTGGAAGACTATGCAAAAATTTCAGAGCTGCTTTCTGGCTCGGATATGGTCTTTATCACGGCGGGAATGGGAGGCGGAACGGGGACAGGGGCGGCTCCCGTTTTTGCGAAGATTGCAAAAGAAGTGGGTGCTCTGACCGTTGGCGTTGTAACTAAGCCCTTTATGTTCGAGGGAAAAAAGAGAATGCGCCACGCTGAGTTGGGCATGATGCACTTGAGAGAAAGTGTGGATTCTCTCATCACCATTCCGAATCAGAGGCTTCTTGCGATTTCGGGCGCGACGCTTTCAATGGTAGAAGCCTTCAAAAGAGCCGACGAAGTCCTGTTGAATGCAGTTCAAGGGATTTCAGACCTGATCAATCACACCGGACTGATCAATAGCGATTTTGCTGATGTGAAAACAATTATGCAAAATAAGGGTCTTGCTTTGATGGGGATTGGGTTCGGAGAAGGCGAACACCGTTCTGTTGAAGCCGCTACAAATGCGATTTCCAGTCCTCTTTTGGAAGACATCACCATTGATGGGGCAACTGGGATCATCATCAATATTACAGGAGGATCGAACCTCAAGATTCACGAGGTAAACGAGGCGACTACCTTGATTATGGAGGCTGCGCATGAGGATGCCGAAATTATCTTTGGAACTGTGATTGATGAATCCATGAAGGACAGGGTCAAGGTGACTGTAATTGCAACTGGACTAGGTGGAAATTCTTTGAATACCACTGCGGCTGCAGTTTTGGCCGCTGAGCAGGAGAAAAAACAAAAAGAGGCTGCTCTAACCTTGAATACACAGCCTGTTGAAAGCCAAGTGCAGGCCCAAACTCAGGGTCAGGCTCATCAGGCTGCGCCTGCTGTTGCTTCGGGTATCGCGGGGATCCCAGTGAATGAGCTCGATCTCGCTAAGATGCCGGCAAATGTAGGTGTTCCTTTGGTTAGTCCCAACTTGGCAGCCCCTCAGCTTGGGTTGCAGGTTCCTCCTCCAAACGCTGCAATGTTGGCAGCAAAGCCCCAAACTATTCAAGAGGAGAAGTTGCAGACTGCATCTCACTCCACTCTTGCTGCTGGGATTCCAAACGAGAACTCTGAGTTAGCGCGGGCTCGAGCGATTGCTCAGCGTCTAGGAATTACAAACCTAACTGACGATGAGTTTGAGATTCCTACCTACATGAGAAGGCACCAGGAGCGAGAACTCTAATCCTTAGTCTTCATCCAAAACGGAAAAGGGGAGACCAAGGTCTCCCCTTTTTTTTTGTTACGATTCACGATCCCCCTTAGCGAACTAAGAGGGATCGCAGGATCGATTGATTTTAAAGCGCGGACTGAAGGGCTTTAAATACGTTGATACGACCACCAGTGACAGTCTTTTCTGCCAAGGCAGGGAGTGGGTCCACTGTCTTCATGAGGACTTCCTTAACCTGCTTGTAAGTCCATTTTGGATGGTAGGACCAGAGCAAGGCTGCTGCTCCTGCAACGTGAGGACATGCCATGGAAGTACCTGAAAGGTTCTTGTACTTGTCGCCGGGCATGAGGCTGTAAACGGCTTCGCCTGGAGCACCCACGTGGGTGGTTTTCTTTCCATAGTTAGAAAACGATGCCATCATATCGCTGCTATTGGTTGCCGCAACAGAGAGCATGTTATCGTTCGGGAAAGCTGCCGGATAGGAAGGATTGGATCCGTCATTATCCGTGCCGTCGTTGCCAGCGGCCGCAACAAATAGGACATCCTTTTCTTTGGCACGTTCAATTGCGTCGCCCAAAGCTTTGTTGTCTGGATCTCCTTTGCCGCCCCAGCTATTGCTCAAGATCTTAGCACCATGAGCAACAGCATAGTCGATCGCCTTGATCGCGTCAGCTGTCGTGCCACTGCCCTGTCCAGAGAGGAACTTCAAAGACATGATCGAGACTTTCTGGATCACACCTGAAATTCCAACGCCGTTGCCACCCACGGCACCAATGGTGCCAGCCGTGTGAGTGCCGTGACCGTTATCATCATAAGGAAGTCCATCATTATGAATAAAGTCAAAGCCTGCAATGTCGCTCTTGTCGGAGGGGTTCGGATTTCTCCAGACGTTTCCAGCGAGGTCGGTGTGGTTATAGTCAAAGCCAGTATCGATATCGGCGACAACAAAGGCCTTGTCTCCGCGATGAATTGCCCAAGCTTGGGGAGCTCCAACCTTTTCGAGCCCGTAGGCCTTCGAAAGGTCAGGATCTGCTACTGGGGGATTCACTTCTCCAGGAGCTGGTTTCAATTCAGGCCGTGTGGTGGGTTGTGATCCGTCATCACATCCCGGAGGAAAGGGAATTCCTGGAAAAATACAGGGGACGCCATTGACAGCTACAGGAAGCGTATCGTTTGCCTGAGTTTCAATGGGAAGAGCGCGAAGAATGTAATTTGGCTGAGCATACTCAACGGTCGGGTCTTGTCTGAGCTCACTAACAACTTGCTCGACAGTCTTGTTTCCGTCCAAGTTAAGATGTTCCAAACCCCTAAACAATCCTGAGCGATGAATCTTCACTACGCCAACGTTGTTGTAAATCTGGTTCATGGTTGAACGTGATCGGACAATTCCTTCTTTGTACTTGACGATCACTTCGTTTGGTTGGTAATCAGCTGCCCACACCGATGAAAGTGATGAGCAGAAAGCGGCTGTAAAAAAGAGAGCCTTCCGTGGACTGAGCATTGTTTAACTTCCCCCTTTTTTTGTTTCACTTCTTTTATATAAATAAATTTCACTGCGCATTTAGTAGTGTAGTGATCATTGAATAATTTGCAAATTTGTGGCTGAAATTTATTTTTATTCCACGCTATTGCTTTTAGGTGGGAAACGATTACACTTAGCCGCAGTTATCAAAGTTTATCTAAGAATTTTCAATCGAGGAGTTTCTGAGGGTCTGTTCGGACTCGATCAGGCCCAAAACTAAGACTCAGAATTAGGATGCAACTCAGATGTCAAACGCAAGAAACTACGCAGTTCTACAAGACAAGATCGCAATCGTGACAGGTTCTGGCAGAGGCCTTGGTGCCGCTACGGCGATGAAACTGGCCCAAGAAGGGGCTCATTTGGTTGTCAATGATCTGAATGAGGCCGCTGCGAAAACCGTCGCCGCCGAAATCGAGAAGTTGGGTCGAAAAGTCTTAATCAGTCATCACGATGTTTCGGACTATAAGAGTGCCAACGAGCTGGTTGAAAAGACCCGGAGTCAGTTCGGTAGGGTCGATATTTTGGTGAATAATGCCGGGATTACCCGGGACTCCATGCTCCTTAAGCTAACGGAAGATAAATGGGACGAGGTCATACGGGTCAATTTAAAGGGCCCATTCAATATGGGACAGGCTTGTGCCCGTGTGATGAAGGAGCAGAACAGTGGAAAAATTGTCAACCTTTCCTCAATCGCCTATCTGGGGAATGTGGGGCAAACCAACTATTCGGCTTCTAAGGCTGGAGTGGTAGGGATGACTCGTACTTGGGCTGTTGAGTTAGCACGCTATAATGTTCAAGTTAACGCAATTGCTCCTGGAATCATTGATTCCGTTCTGACTCAGCAAATTCCAGCCGAGGTAAAAGAAAAATTCCTTCAAAGAATTCCATTGAAGCGAATTGGTCAGCCCGAAGATATCGCAAATCTGGTTTTCTTTTTGTCTAGCGAGGCTTCTTCCTACATTACGGGACAAACTATTCATATTGATGGCGGGCTGACTGCCGGGATCATGTAAAAGGGACCTTTGAGCTTCTTTGGTTCTCGCGTGGTACCCTAGACTGAAGGGGGGGGCTATGCATCGTTTAATTGATAATGAATTAAAGGGTCTTAAGTCTGAATTGGTCCAGATGGCGAAACTTGTTCAAATGTCCATCGACTGTGCCACCACTGCACTCCAAGAGCGAGACCTGGAGAAAACTCGGGAAACTCAGCAAATTGAGGCCAAGATCAATCAGTCCCACATTTTAGTCGATGCTGAATGTGTGCGAATTTTGGCCCTTCAGCAACCCTTGGCAACCGACCTTCGTTTCATTGTGTCGGCGATCAAAATCAACACCGACCTAGAGCGCATGGGAGATCAGGCAGTGAATATTTCCCACAACGCTGAGCGCTATATTGGCGGAGCCGAGTTGAAACCGTTGGTGGACCTTCCCCTGATGTTTAATGAGGTCCGTTGGATGGTGAGTGAGGCGCTTGAGGCATTCATCGGTCAGTCCGTCTCCATGGCTCGTGAAGTGTTGAGTCGCGATGACCGTGTGGACGCACTAAAGAATAAGATTTTTTCAGATGTGATCGGACACTTGAAGGACGAGCCCTCTCAGATGGAGCAAGGTCTGAGTTTAATTTTGATTGCCAGAAATTTAGAGAGGATTGGAGACCATTCGACTAACATTGCTGAGGATGTAATTTTTACGGCAACCGGCCAAGACATTCGGCATGCGGCTCGCTCAAAAGGCTTGATCTGAAGCTGTTCTCACCGGTATAGCCGGTGTGAACAGATTTTTCAGAAATCGGAGTCACTCATCATGTCAATTCTTCGGCCATTTCGTGCATTGCGTCCCCACCCCGCTCAGGTGTCAAAAGTAGCGGCAGTTCCGTACGACGTTGTCAGTAGAGATGAGGCTCGTACGCTTGCCGAAGGAAACCCTCTTAGTTTCCTCCATGTTTCAAGGCCGGAAATTGATTTCAAAGACTCCATCTATACCCTTCAAATGGGAGAGCATGTCCAAAGTGGAATTGTTGGGACCTTTTCACTTCAAGAATATGAAGACGGCGTGATCAAGAAACATGAAAAAACTCGCCAGGACAAAGAAGACGATCGAACGCGTCATACTTTAGAGCTCGGCGCTCAAACTGGTCCAGTGTACCTAGTTTTTAGAGATCACCGGCCTCTTTTAGATGCAATGAGTCGTGTTCAGCAGTCGACCCCTCTTTATTCCTTTACTGCAGAGGATGGCATAAAACACTCACTCTGGAGAGTGGTGGAGACTGACGACTGGGTCCGGATGTTTCAAGAATTTGTACCAGAACTCTATATTGCTGATGGTCATCACCGGGCGGCGGCCGCGAGCCGGGTCCGAAAGAGACTCTTGGAGTCTGCGGGAGCTCCTGATGCACCCTGGAATTACTTTCTCGGAGTTGCGTTTCCAGGTTCGCAGCTGAAAATCTTTCCCTATCATAGAGTAGTCAAGGATTTGGGTAATCTTCAGGCCACAGAGTTTCTCTTTAAGGTCCAACAGAGTTTCGAGATTGTTCCCGGAGACTCATCAATTCCTGCATTCGGGGAAGTTGGAATGTTTTTTGAGAATCAGTGGTATCGCCTCAAGAATCGCCTGACGGAAAAATTTGATCTCGATGTCGATCTCTTACAGAATTTAATTCTTCGCCCGATTCTGGGAATTCATGACCCAAGGGTAGATTCTCGATTGGAGTTTGTTGGGGGAATACGAGGAACCCAGGAGCTGGAGCGGCTCGTGAGTATGGGTAAAGCCCGGGTTGCATTTTCTCTGCATCCCACAGATCTAGCCCAGGTGATGTCCGTCTCAGATCGCGGTGAAATCATGCCACCAAAATCCACTTGGTTTGAACCTAAGTTAAGAGACGGAATTTTCTGTCATTTGACCCAGAACCTTTCTGACAGTTCACCCCTCCCTGGGTGATGGTCTTTTCGGCTTGAAAAAGGATGGGTGTGCTACTTGCAGTCTAGGCGAATTTTCTAGAAAAAGTAGCGCCTAGGCTCTTATGTTCCCGGCCGAGTGCAGTGAGAATCTCTTTTCTTTCCTGCTCTTCTTTGCAAAATACGCAGAGAGTCGCCGTAGGTCGGGCTTCTAGTCTTCTGATTTCAATATCTTCACCGCAATCTTCGCATTCACCGAAGGTGCCATCTTCAATTCGGCGGAGAGCTTCGTCGATTTTTTTAATATAAAGGGTTTCGCGATTGCGAAGTCTCATCCGCATCGACTGTTCAATGTCGGTCGTGGCAAGGTCGATCTCGTCATAACGGTCATCTGCCGAAACAGCAAAGTCTTCTCTGATGACTCGGTCATTGAACAGGACCTTTTCCCTCTGAGCCTCGAAAATTTTCCTAAATTTCCTAATCGTTTCCTTTTTCATGCTTCTCCCCCCTTGAGTTCACGAATAATGGCCTGGCTGACAGATTGAAGAGTTTCCATCACGCCAAGTCCCCTGTTTGCAACAGCCTCGAAATAGGGCCGTCGAACTGCATTTAGAGTTGCTTCCAATTCCCCGATAGACAAACAGCCAGGTACGTCCCGTTTGTTGTATTGAAGAATTAATGGCAGCTTCGCTAAGTCATAACCTTGCCGTTCCAAGCTTTTTTCCAAAGATTCGAAGCTCTCGATATTGGCTTCCATTCTTTCGGCCTGGCTATCAGCGACAAATACAATCCCATCCACACCCTTTAAGATGAATTGTCTTGAGGTCTCATAAAATGTCTGACCGGGAATAGTATAAAGATGAAACCGGGTCTTGTACCCTCGAACGTCCCCTATAGACAGCGGCAGGAAATCAAAAAACAGAGTTCGTTCATTCTCAGTGCTTAGGGTGACTAGCTTGCCGCGCTCCGGCTGTTGAGTTTGCTCATATATATACTGAACGTTGGTAGTTTTTCCGCTTAGGCCGGGTCCGAAATAAATGACTTTGCAATTAATTTCTTTAGTAGAATAATTGATAAAGCTCACCTAGTTGATCTCCATTCTGTTTTCCAATGCTTTACCAATTGTTTGTCTGTCTGAGTATTCCAACAGACCCCCTACTGGAATTCCATGCGCAATTTTTCTTCAACTCTTCTGGTCCAATTCCATCTAGCGGCGAAAGAACGCCATGGAGTACATGATATTTCCCGCGAAAAAGGCCAGTCTGCTCAATAGAAAAAACATCCGCAGGGCGTTCCACAACGCAAATGATTCCAGAATCCCGGCCTGGATTAGCGCAGATTCGACATGGACTCGAGTCTGTAAATGTAAAACATTGTGAACAAAGCCCGGTCTTCTCTTTAGCTGCCAAAATGGCGTCAGCTAGCGACTTTGCATAGGAATTTTCTTGTTTAACGATAAAATAAGAAAGCCGAGTTGCGGTCTTTTCCCCAATTCCGGGGAGTTTAGAAAGTTCGAAAATCAATTTCGAAACAGGATCATGGTGAGAGTTCTGCATTTTTAGGTTCCCTCACGTCAATGGGGCCAAGTTCTCCACCAAATAGGGATTTTGCTTCTAAAAGAATTGGGTGCTTTTCGGCCTTATTTCGAATCGCTTCGAGTCGCTCTTTTTGCTCTCTCTCCTTTTTGGCTGCCATACTCTCCCCAGTTTCTTTCAATTCAATCTGTAGACGAATCTGATTTCCAAAAAACTCTTTTGATAGCTGCCCTAACTGCTCCTGATAGGCTCGCGACAAAAGCTGTTCGCGAAAGTATGCTTCTCCTGGTGAAAAGTGAATAGCCAATGTTTGATTATTTAAATTTCCTGAACTGACGATGGAACATGTCGCGTGCTCAAGAATAGAGGCCAATAGAGGCCGAGTTTTCCTGACGTGCTGAATAAACTCTTCCCAATTTTTTTCTCGCGGAGCAGTAATTGGTCCGGAATTTGAGCTAATCGGAGCACTAGCTATCTTCTGGGTGGGTGTGGTGGGTTTGGCTGACGCAGGAGGTATAGGTGCCTCCTGGCGTGCAGGGACTTCATTGTTTATTTCCTTTTTTTGCATGAGAACAGCGTCAACAGGAAAAAGTGCCTCAGCAGTTGCACACTTAATCAAAATTACGTTCAAAATGATTTTGGGTTGTGGAGACCTTGCGATCCATTCAACACCTTGGTGAAGCACCTGGAAAAAGAGTTCCATCTCCTCTAACGAGCGGAGTTCACAAATTTCCCGAATAGAGGTCCACTCCTCAGGAGAGACCTCCAATCCACCTGAATTTGGCGATCCTACTTTCGCAAGCAAAATGCCATGTAGGAATTCCACGAGGTTTCGGGTGAGAATCTTAAGATCATGTCCCTGCTCAAATGCCTGTTCTACTAGTTGAACCGCATCGAGAGGCTTTCTCTCAAAAACAGCCTTCCATATACCTACAAGGGTTTGTCCTTCTATTAAACCAATGCACTCGCGTAGACTCTCGATTGTAATATGAGTTCCACAAAAGGCGATCGCCTGATCTAGAAGAGAAAGGGCATCCCGCAGGCTACCCTCAGCCGCCCGAGCTAGTAGTGCAATTGCGGCCGGATCTGCCTGAATATTTTCAGCTTCAATAACCTGGGTGAGTCGACCTTGGATCTGGGGCAATGTAACCCTTCGGTAGTCAAATCGCTGGCATCGAGACAATATAGTAGCTGGAATTTTATGGGGTTCAGTTGTGGCAAAAATAAAAAGTACATGCGCTGGAGGCTCTTCTAATGTTTTTAAAAGAGCATTAAAAGCAGCCGTCGTGAGCATGTGCACTTCATCAATAATATAGATTTTTCGAGTGCCCCGACTGGGCATGTACTTCGCACTATCTCGAATTTCACGAACAGCCTCTACCCCGTTATTCGATGCGCCATCGATCTCGATCACATCGACACTGTTTCCGGCGGTTATTTCTCTACAGTCTGAGCATTCATTGCAGCAATAGATGGATTCTTCAATTCTGGTGTGCTGGCAGCGCAGTACTTTCGCAAAAATGCGGGCCATCGAGGTTTTTCCAATCCCTCGTCCTCCGGTAAATAAATAAGCGTGATGGATTCGCTCAGTCTGGATCGCATTAGTCAGGGTTCGCACGATATGACCCTGTCCCACAATGTCTGCAAATTGGACCGGACGCCATTTTCTGGCTAGCACTACATATGATGGCACTGCTGAATTCTCCTGCGCACCCTGGCAGCTAAATTTTGAATCAGACTACGGACATTAGCGTGCCTGAAAATGATAGACAAGCGGAAATGCGGTCCTTTTGAGGGGATCTATTTTCGAGAAAACGCCGCATTTTGTCAGGCCTTAGCGCGGAAAATTGAACGAGAGGGGGCCAACGGGAACGATGTTTTTGCTAGCCAAATTTTCTAGTAAATTCTTATTAAATTCCGAAACACATGAAGGCGCCTCCAAGTAGTCGGGGACCCAAAAGGAAATTTGAATCAGTTGATGGCCCTCGTTCAGGCCGGTTAAATGGACTTGGAAGGGCCTGTCTCTGAGAGGTCCTTTGGTGGCCTGAAATGACTTTTGACAAGCATCCTTCACACTGTCAAAACTGCTGCCGAAGGAAATCCTCAGAAGCGTGGTACAGGATACGCTTCGTGAAGGCTTAGATAAATTCAGAATTCTCATGTTTGAGAGTTCCGCATTTGGAACAATCAGTGTGTTTCCGTCGGTTAACCGAATTTGTGTGCTTCTCAATCCAATTTCTTGAACGTCTCCAGTTTGACTATCCAGAGAAATCCGGTCTCCCGGTGTCAGGTTTCGATCAATAATGAGAATAAAACCTGAAATCATGTTTGCCAGTGTGTCTTTGGCGGCCAAACCGATGGCTAATGAACCCACTCCCAAAGCGGTAAGTAGGGTTCCTACGTCGTAGCCGAAGTGTTTGAGGATCATGACAACGCCCATGATTGTTACAACGATTGTGACCAGGTTTTTTAAAAGTGGGATAAAACCTTGGTGGAGAATGGGGCTGTTTAGATTTTTTTTTACACTCCACTCGATCCCTAAGAGGCATGCCCGATAGGTTAAGCGAAGGACAAGTAGAATGGTTACGATGTAGACAATTGCATCTGCCCAAACGCGAAATCTTCCCTTTACTGGTGCAATTTCCAAAAACAGGGCCAAACCAACTGCATAAAGGATGCTAACAATGAAGGGTCCTAGTTCTTGAATGACGCGCCAGTTTTTATCACGGTGAACCTTTTTCAAAGCTCTTTGTGCTAAGGCTGTCAGAGTAAAGCTGAGCACTAGAAGGGTCAGAGCCGCTAGCCATTCTTCAAGAGTAAAGCTAGACTCACTTTGAAGAAGTACTGCGGCGCGGGAAAGCAAATGATCCATATGACTCCAGATGCTAACATAAACCCATTGAAATTCCATGAGACGAATGCAAGACTCAGGTAGGCTGATGTAATTATTTAATGAGGGCAGCTGACTTTGAACCATTTTCATTTTCCTGTCAGTTTTGGCACTATACTGGTGAGTTGGAACTCTCAGGATCTTTTAACCCGGATTGAATGGTCGGAATGCAAGCTCGCAAGTTTGCATCGGGTTAAAATTCCCAATTCCTTGATGGATGTTGTTGATCGGATTCGGGGCTACTTCTATGAGGGAGAGCCAATCGGTCCGGTGCCTTGGTCTTTGCTGGATCAAAGTAATTGGAGTAGTTTTCAAAGTCAGGTCTATTGGGCGATTGGTCAGATCCCTCATGGAGAAACTCGAACTTACGGATGGGTCGCTGGCAGGCTAGGAAATGCCGCTGCCTCCCGTGCTGTTGGACAGGCGCTGAAAAAAAATCCTTTTCCCATCTTGATTCCGTGTCATCGAGTTCTTTCGACGAATTCCTTGGGCGGTTTTATGGGGACAGCAGACCCGACTCAGGTTGAGGTTCAATTAAAAAAGCGCCTGATGATGTTGGAAGAAGAGTATAAGAGTCCGGTCTTTTCATTTCTCACCCCAGCGCGGAGCTGGGTCTCCTACGGTCGAGCTCTAGGTTCTCAATGAATTCTAGTAAGGTTCGCCTCCGCGGAAGTCTTATTTTTGTCATCCTTCTACTTTTATCGGTGCTTGGAGTAGGAATCTTCTGGTCCTTCCAAAGAGGCGGCCGCGATTTTGCAGTTTTCTTTGAGGCGGGACGTCTTGTTTCTATTGGCGAAGGGGCTTCAATCTATCAGAAGGGGCCTGATCGTTTCCTTTATAGCCCAGGGTTTGCTTGGTTCTTCTCTCTCTTTTCACGGTTGCCTTTTCCAACCGCACTCTCCGTTTGGACAGTGCTTAAAGTTGCAGGATTGATTCTTCTAGCTAAGAAGCTTGCGGAGCCCTGGATGGGACGGGGGAAGGAACTGGGTTGGTTGGGAACTCTAATTGGAATTCTTGTCCTTTCTAAACCTCTATTAATTGATTTTGAATATGGGCAGGTGAACTTGCTCATCCTGGCCTCAATTGTTTGGGCTCTTTCCAATCGGAAAGAATTGGGATCTGCATGGAGTGGCGCCCTACTCAGTTGGACTGTTTTTTCGTTTTTGGCGTTTGCGAAAGTCTTTCCCCTTCCTTTGTTACTGACGCCTTTCTTGGTGAGTAAGGGTGTTTCCCGGTCTCGCCTGTGGGCCGAGCGTGTGGGAATCGGTGTTGGTTTTTTGCTGAGTTTTGGTATTCCCGTCTTGAGTTCAGGGTTTTCGGGAACTCTGTTGCTCATTCAAAATTGGGGCGATGCTCTTCTATCGAAAGGGATGCCGTTAGAGTCTCACAATCAGAGTTTCTCGGCGCTTCTTTTTCATTACCTCAGTGGGATTCCAACCTTTGCTCGGTCCGAGGGACCAGAACCTCTCGCTTTAGGGGCCTCCTTTCTCAATTCTCATCAGATCGCTCTTTTGTCGGCTGCCTGGGGCTGTATGGTTTTTGGCTGGGGGCTTTCTTGGTTGAGGTCCGGAAGTTGGAGGGATCCTGCGCAATGGATTGCATTGAGCGCCGCTTTTCTTATTCTTCCATCCCATTTGGTTTGGAAAACGTACTTTGTAATGAGTATTCCAGTAGGTGTTTTTTTAGTTCATCACTGTCTTAGGACTCGAGACAAGATGAGTGTCTTTCTTCTTGCGATTGTATTTTTAGGAATCAATTTCAGTGGTTTTGATTGGCTTGGGCACCCTTGGGGGGCCTATCTTGAGGCTGCTTCACTCTTCTTAATTCTCCACATTTTGATGATGCTTCGTGTGGGTTCAATTTCTCGCTGATTTTCCGGAACGAGCTCTTGGGTCTAATTGATACTTTTTTACAGCTTGGTTGTGATCGTTAATGTTTGTTGAAAACTGATGCGTGCCATCGTTATGAGATACGAAGTAGAGATAGGGGCTATTTACCGGGTGCAAAGCCGCTTGGATGGACTCCTTACCGGGGTTTGAGATCGGTCCAATCGGCAGGGCATTTATGGTGTAGGTATTGTAGTTGTTTTTAGACGCAAGATCCCTTTTGTGGATATTTCCATCGTAATTTTCCCAAATGCCATAAATCGTGGTTGGATCGCTCTGAAGCTTCATCCCCTTTTTTAGCCGATTATGGAATACGGCGCTAATCACGGGTCGTTCTTGAGCTGCACCTGTTTCCTTCTCGATGATAGAGGCCAAGGTAATCACCTGGTGCAAGTTCATTCCTAACGCTACCGCGTCTTTGTCCTCTTGGGGTCCCCAGTGAGAATGGAACGTCCTCACCATGGTTCGAACCATTTCTTCCAAGGTCTGGGAGCGGTTGAAGTGGTAGGTGTCAGGAAAGAGAAATCCTTCGAGTGTCGGGGGTTGGCTTTCAGCAAATAAAGGAAAGGTGGCAATAAAGCGTTTACTTTTGCAGAGGGCGAGAAATTCCCGTTTTGTCGTTAGGCCGCTTTTTTCCATATCATCCGCAATTTCATAAATATTTTCACCTTCCCGAACCGTGATGGGATGCGCAATGCTGATTCCAGAAGTAAGTACATTGAAAATATCCATTGGGCTCATGGCTGCGGAAAATCGGTATTCACCCGCCTTAATGTTTTTCCACTGACGGGTAAGGCGTCCCAACAAAATGAAAGAGCGACTGTCCTCGATAACTTTGTTTAAAATGAACTGCCGGGTAATATCATTCGGTAGTGTACCTTTTCTAATTTCCAGCACAACCGACGAGGTCTCTGAGGATCGTAAGGGAAAGAAAGCGAACGTAATCATCTTAGCGCTCAAGATGATTCCAATCAGGGCAAATAGAATGAGAGACAATCCTAGCTTCCAGGATCGACGGTTCATTGAGCGGTGTCCAAGTTCCATGATTGGCTTCCCATGATTTTGAATTAGTATTCAATATGACCTATTTCATCATTCTAAGCCATAAACAGGTGGGTACAAAGTCCTTCCGCTGAAAGGCTGGGGGAAAATGGGGTGTTTCTCTGTGCTAGCCCTAGCTAAAGGGTGGGTTGAAATGTTTTTTCTTTACTCATCCGAAAGAGTTTGTTACCCACGGGTCATACAGCGTATGGGTACTCGCTGAATCAATTCAAAAAATCGCCGTTTCCTTGGAACACTTCACCGTGTTGGAAGGTGGCCCGAGGGCGGTTCAATCAAAATGGACGTTATTTTCCCTTCATGACACCTCCTTGGTATTCCAATGACAACTATTTGACGGAACAGGACTTTGGCGGGATAAGAGTGCCAAATTTAAGTGTCGGGAAACGTAGGCAAGTAGAGGAATCTGAATGCACCTGAGAGAGCTAAAAGAGAAGAAAATCGGGGACTTGGTTGAGATGGGTAAAGAGCTCGGCATTGAGAATGCCGGGGGATTACGCAAGCAAGATTTAATTTTTGGAGTTCTCCAGAAAAAGGCCGAAAAAGACGAGCATATCTACGCAGACGGGGTTTTGGAGTGTCTCCCCGATGGTTTTGGTTTTCTAAGAGCTCCTGATTACAATTACCTCCCAGGTCCAGATGACGTCTATGTGTCTCCCTCCCAGATTCGACGTTTCGGTCTAAGAACCGGGGATACGATCAGCGGTTCGGTCAGGGCACCCAAAGAAGGGGAACGCTATTTTGCCCTTTTGAAGGTTGAACAAGTTAACTTTCAGACTCCGGAGATGAATTCGGAAAAAGTCCTTTTTGACAATCTGACACCGCTTTATCCGAATAAGCGAATTAACCTTGAATACCAGCCGAACATTTATAGCACTCGAATTATTGACATGATGGTTCCGCTGGGAAAAGGGCAGCGATGTCTTATTGTTGCGCCTCCCAGAGCCGGTAAGACCGTTTTGATGCAAGATATTGCAAACGCGATCACAACGAATCATCCTGAAATTAAATTAATTGTTTTATTGATTGATGAGCGTCCTGAAGAAGTGACCGATATGCAACGTTCAGTGAAAGGCGAAGTTGTAAGCTCGACCTTCGATGAGCAAGCTTCACGACACGTGCAAGTAGCGGAAATGGTCATTGAAAAGGCGAAGCGTCTTGTTGAAAACAAATACGACGTAGTCATCCTCTTGGATTCCATTACCCGCCTAGCACGGGCCTATAACTCTGTTGTCCCTCCGTCCGGGAAGATTCTCTCAGGGGGGGTGGATTCAAACGCTCTGCATAAACCTAAGAGATTTTTTGGGGCAGCCAGAAATATTGAAGAGGGTGGATCGCTTACAATTATTGCAACTGCATTGATTGATACTGGTTCTAGAATGGACGAAGTGATCTTCGAAGAATTCAAAGGTACCGGCAATTCCGAAATC
Organism: Bdellovibrio sp.; assembly: GCA_016185105.1. Lineage (GTDB taxonomy): Bacteria > Bdellovibrionota > UBA1018 > UBA1018 > UBA1018 > JACPOE01. The sequence continues at coordinate 15,456 of JACPOE010000015.1, read as the reverse complement.
CATCTGGATCGGAAGTTGATGGAGAAACGAATCTTCCCGTGTTTGGATATCAATAAGTCTGCAACACGTAAGGAAGAATTGCTCTTGCCTAAGGATATGTTGAATAGGCTCTGGATTTTACGCAAAGTTTTGCATCCTATGAACACAGTGGATGCAATGGAATTCCTCTTGTCGAAAGTGGCTCTCACTAAGACTAATGAGGATTTTGTGAAGAGTATGAGTAGCTAGTTTGCTCCCTTTTCATTTGACCTAAAAGCTAGGATTTGTTAACTGAGGCCCATTATGAAACAAGGTATTCACCCACAGTATTTAGAAACTACAGTCAGTTGCGCATGCGGCAATATTATCGAGACTCGCGCGACTAAAGAAAATATCAAGATCGAAATTTGTTCGAACTGCCACCCTTTCTTTACTGGAAAGCATAAGCTTCTGGATACTGAAGGCCGAGTTGAGCGCTTCTTGAATAAGTACAAGAAGAAATAGTCTTTCCCCGCGCCTTACAAACCACTCAAGCGAAAGGGCTAAAGGGGATGAGCAAAGCTTCTTCAAAACAGCAATTCACAAGTATTGGTGGGCAAGCAGTTATTGAAGGAGTGATGATGCGTTCGCCGCATTTCATTGCGGTCGCCGTTCGTCGTGCGGATCATAAAATCGTAATCCGCAGTAATCCTTATTTTGGGTTGAGTGAGAAGTTCCCGTTCATTCGGAAGCCGATCCTCCGTGGGGTCGCTACTCTTATTGAGTCCATGGTTCAAGGTATTGATGCTTTGAGTTATGCCGCAAACGTGGTGGCGGAGTCAGAATCAGAGGGCGAAGAGTCCTTATCGGGGTGGGCGATTGCAGGTTCAATCGCGATGGCACTTTTGTTGGGGACCGGACTTTTTGTAGCTCTTCCCCATTTTTTGACGGCGGTAATTACCTCGAATTACATTGGAGTGACTGCACAGAGTCCTATTTTCCACCTATTAGACGGTGCGATCAAAATGGCGATTCTGCTAGCCTATGTGTATTTGATTGCCATGATGAAAGACATTCATCGGGTTTTTCAGTACCACGGGGCTGAACATAAATCGATTTACACATTTGAGGCCGGTGAAGAGCTTACCGTTGAAAATGCAAAGAAGTACACCACGCTCCATCCCCGATGCGGAACCAGTTTTTTATTGTTCTTGGTTCTGATCAGTATCCTGGTTTTCAGTGTTCTTTTTCCGTTACTTCAACTGACTGACCTGTCTAAGAACCCATTCCTCAATCACTTGTTCATGGTGTTGATTAAAGTGGTTCTGATGCTGCCAGTTGCGGGCCTTGCTTACGAGTTCATTAAAGCCTGTGCGTTTCGCATGGGCAATCCTGTTTTTCGGATGCTGATTTGGCCGGGAATGATTCTGCAAAAACTGACCACGAGAGAACCTTCGGATGACCAGCTAGAAGTAGCGTTGGCCTCTCTTACCCAGGTGCTTCGTTTGGAAAAGATCCGCTCGGATATTGGTTCCTCCGATTCCTTCGAGCAGACTGAAACTGATATTGCCAGTTTGAATGAGCTCGGACAGGTAGATGCTCGACTAGGCGATTTCGCTGAAGCCTGAACAGGAAAATAGATCCCCATGTTTGACAAACTAGATGCAGTAGTGGCCCGATTCAGTGAAATCGAGAGCAGGTTAGCCGATCCAGAGATTGCAAGTAAACCTGGCGATTTCAGAAGACTCTCTCAAGAGCATGCTGGACTTCAGGAAATTGTTGCTGAGTATCAGAATTATAAAAAGATCAGCTCAGACATAGAGTCCAATCGTGAACTTCTGCGGGAATCCGACGCTGAGATCGCCGCTATGGCCAAGGAAGAGCTGCGGACACTTGAGCCTGAATTAGAAAATAGTATTCAAAAGCTAAGAATCCTTCTTCTTCCAAAAGACCCCAATGATGAAAAGAATATTCTTTTTGAAGTTCGCGCTGGAGCAGGGGGAGATGAGGCAGCACTTTTCGTGGGTGAGCTTTTCCGCTTGTACCAGAGGTATGCAGAGAGGCAGGGCTGGCGTGTTGATCTCCTGTCTGCGAGTCCCACAGGTCTGGGTGGGTTTAAGGAAATCATCTGTGAAATTCAGGGAACTCGTGTTTTTAGTCGACTGAAATGGGAAGCGGGTGTTCACCGCGTCCAAAGAGTGCCGGCTACGGAAGCCCAAGGAAGAATTCATACGTCCACGGTGACTGTAGCAGTCTTGCCTGAAGCTGAAGAGGTCGATGTTACCATTAACCCTACAGATCTAAGAATTGATGTTTTTCGTTCTGGCGGAGCCGGTGGCCAGGGTGTGAACACAACAGATTCAGCTGTACGAATTACTCACATTCCCTCTGGTTTAGTAGTGGTTTGTCAGGATGAAAGATCACAGCTTAAAAATAAAGATAAGGCGATGAAAATCTTACGCTCTCGTCTTTTGGATGCTGAGCAGGAAAGGGCCGCTAAGTCCCATTCTGATGCGCGGCGAAGCATGGTGGGGACAGGGGATCGCAGCGAACGAATCAGAACCTATAATTTTCCACAGGGAAGGTTGACCGATCATCGGATTGGGCTAACTCTTTACCAATTGCCTGAGGTGATGGAAGGAAAAATTGACGAAATCCTGAATGCGTTGGTGGCCCACTATCAGATGGAGGCGCTCAAAGCACAGGGTCTGGGGACTCAGTGAAGGTCCGGGACTGTCTTGTCGAGCTTCAGCAGTCTATTCCACAGAATGAAGCAGAGCTTTTATTGATCCATATTTTAAATCAAGGGCAAGAAAACTTGAGGCTTTCTCGGTTTCACCTTCTTTCTGAATCGAATCGGGAAATTTCAAATTCCGATGTTCAGGCTGTTAGAAATCTAGCGTTGAAGCGGTCCCAAGGGATTCCGTTACAGCATCTCACTGGAGTCCAGTTCTTCGGGGAACATGAATACAAGGTCAGTTCAGCTGTTTTGATCCCCCGACCCGAAACTGAAATTTTGCTGCGCGAAGTTTTGGAAGCTTTCGAGGAAAGATCGAAACCGATGCGAGGTCTTGAAGTCGGTCTTGGAAGTGGAATTCTTTCGATTGAACTTTTGAGTCACTTTCCAGGTTTGAATATGCTCGCCACTGAGGTTTCTGAAAACGCGATAAGAGTGGCGAGAGAGAACGCAGAAGTTATTTTAGGAAAGGGTTATCCAGCAAGTTTGGATATTATCCGAGTTTTGGATCCTAATGAGGTCCTAGAGGGAGTCTTGTCGAGCGCAGTTCCACAATTCGACTTTATTTTGAGCAATCCTCCTTATTTAAAAAAATCTTCACAGGAGGTGGAGAAGCAGGTTCTAGATTACGAACCTTCTGGGGCTCTTTTTCCAGAAAATGGAAACCCTTCTCATTTCTATGAAAAACTGGCCTGCGACTCGAGGCGTCTCTTGGGTCCAGAAGGAAGGCTTTTCTTGGAAGTTCCTCATGAACGCTCCGAGGAAATTGTTAGCTTCTTTCAGTTAAAAGGCTGGAAAACTGAACTCAGGCCGGATTTGAGTGGAAGGCCACGCGTCTTGATTTGTCGTTAGGTGGAAGCTCTCAAGGAAAGTCATGAGAAGGTTTGCACATCGAATACATTAACCCTTCACACAAAGTTCATAAAATGCTGTTATTAGAAAATTATGGATAAAATCAAAATCATCGGGGGAAAACCTCTGAATGGAAAAGTTGAAGTGAGTGGTGCCAAGAACGCTGCTCTTCCTATTTTAATCTCTTCTCTTTTGGCAGATGGCCCGTGCCGATTTTCAAGGGTGCCGAGGCTTCAAGATATTAGGACCACTCTGAAACTTCTGGGTCACCTAGGTGTTTCGGTCAATGCCCATCTAGACCAAAACCAGGTGGAGCTACACGCAGATCACATTCATACTCTGGACGCTCCCTATGATTTGGTAAAAACAATGAGAGCCTCAGTGGTGGTATTGGGGCCGCTTTTGGCGCGATTTGGACGAGCCAAAGTCAGTCTGCCAGGAGGCTGTGCGATTGGTGCGAGACCGATCGGTTTTCATTTGGCGGGGCTTGAAAAGCTTGGAGCTGAAATCCAGTTAGAAGGTGGCTATGTCATTGCATCGGCAAAGCGCCTGAGGGGTAATCGAGTCGCATTTGAATTTCCAAGCGTAGGGGCCACTGAAAATCTTTTGATGGCCAGTGTTCTGGCCGAGGGTGAGACCATCTTGGAAAACTGCGCCAAGGAACCCGAAGTTGTGGATTTGGCCAAAACGCTGAAAGCTATGGGAGCGCAAATTGAGGGGGAGGGGACTGAGACCATCCATGTGCAGGGGAAGACCTCGCTAGTAGGGTGTGATCATGAAATTATGGGTGACCGAATTGAGGCTGGAACCTTCTTAGCGGCCGGGTTTGCCTCGGGCGGAAATGTTCGAGTTGATGGCCTAAATCCGGATTACATCGAGTCCCTATTGGTAAAGTTTGAAGAAGCGGGCGCAAAAATCACGCGCGGTGATGGATTTATTGGATTGCAGAGTCTTGGCAGACCCAAGGCTGTTGATATGACGACTCAGCCTTACCCTGGCTTTCCGACTGATATGCAGGCGCAGTTTATGGCTGTGATGGCTGTGGCAGAGGGAGCGTCTTTGATTAGTGAGACCATCTTTGAAAACCGGTTTATGCATGTTTCGGAGTTGGCTCGCTTAGGGGCAGATATTGCGATTCGAGGCAATACCGCCATTGTCAAAGGCCAAAAAAGTCTACGGGGAGCCCCCATTATGGCTACTGACCTTCGGGCGAGCGCTAGCTTGATTATCGCCGGTCTCTGCGCTCAAGGTGAGACCGTGATCGATCGCATCTACCACCTCGATCGAGGCTACGAGCGAGTCGAAGAAAAAATCCAGCAGCTGGGTGGGAGTATTGAGCGAGTTCGTTAGTTTTCGGAGGAAAAATGAAGAGCGAAGCTGATTGCCTTTTTTGCAAAATGATCAGGGGAGATATTCCGGTTCAGCCCGTCTATCAGGATGAGCATTTTATTTGTATCCGGGATCTTCATCCGCAAGCGCCCACTCATCTTTTGCTAATACCTAAAGATCACATTCGATCTCTGGCCTCGGCCTACCCGCAGGGAGGAAAAGACCAGGGAGGAAATGTTATTGAAAAACTTTTTTCTATAGCTACCCGAATTGCTCACGAACAGAAGCTTCTTCCGGGGGGGTTCCGAACCGTAGTGAATGTGGAGAAGCAAGGTGGACAGACAGTCTTTCACCTTCATCTTCATATCCTTGGGGGTGGAGACTTGAAGGGGTCTTTTGGTTAGTCGCCTCAGTCTGCGTAAGTATCTAGAATAGAGCCCTTCTTGAACATACCTGCACTTTTTTGGCCTAACGCTGCCTGATACGACGCAAGGCCAATTTTTTGATTTAGCTGGCTCTTCTGTTTTTGAAAGTGGGAAAACAGGTGAATAAAACGTGAGGATTCAGCTGTCTCTAAAGGGTCTCCTTGAGTTTCGGTAGGAAGACTTAGAAATTCCTCGACCGTCGCGGCTTCGGTAGGGGGTTTTGGTGGAGTATGGACTAGTCTTAGAACGAGCTTGGGAGATTTGGGTTTGTTCGGGTCACTCTGTCCTTCTTGCTTCTTCTGGTCCTGTTTTTTTTCCCCGTTTTTAGCCGGTTTTGTCTTATTAGACGACGCTTTCGCTCCTTTGGGATCCTGGGTAGTCGATTTTTCAAAGGTAACAGCTGCGTCTGTCGCACTTGACACTGGTGCTAGAAACTTGACCAAAGCGGTCGTAACTCGTGAAACGAGCACAGTAGCGAACCCTTCCTGCCGAGAAGGTGCCCTAATAACAAAAGAAGCGATTTAAAGATAACCTAATGAAAACATGACTAAAGTCCAACAAACTGCGTAGACTATTTCGCTTCTAACACTCTTATCGGAAGATTTTATATAATCTTTAGTAAAAAATGCTGCGTAAGTGGGTGCTGATATGGTATTAAAATACTCCACTATTGGGGCTTAGGGTTGACCTTCAGATAAGCTGATGGTAACAGTAGGTTTTTCCCGACTAGAGGAGCATGGAATAAGGGTATGATGGATCTTTTTGAAAAATGTCGAAAGTACGATCGCGCGAAACAAGTGCAAGCTGCCGGAGTTTATCCCTATTTTCGGGCGATTGAGTCCACCTCCGGATCCAGTGTGGTTACACAGGGTAAGCGGCGCGTTATGATCGGATCTAATAACTATCTAGGTTTGACCCATCACCCTCGGGTCCAAGAAGCGGCGAAAAAAGCGATTGAAAGGTTTGGTACTGGATGTACCGGATCCAGGTTCCTGAACGGAAATCTTGTACTTCATGAAGAGCTAGAGGCCCGTCTTGCAAAATTCCTTGGCAAGGAAAGCTGCCTAGTATACGCGACCGGCTTTCTCGCAAATCAGGGCACCTTGTCCTCTTTGGTTAGCAGAAACGACGTGATCTACAGCGACCGCGAGAATCACGCATCGATTATTGAAGGCACCCAAGTTGCGTTGGGCGACACCATTAAGTTCAAACATAACGATATGGTGGATCTGGAACGAGTCTTAGCAAACACGCGAAAAAAATACGATGGAGCGGTGATTATCGCTGACGGCGTATTTTCGATGTCCGGAGATATTTTTGATGTTGAGCGAGCTGCTGAATTGGCCAAGGCCTATGAGTGCCGGCTGTTCATCGATGATGCCCATGCGGTGGGTGTTTTAGGGCCCCATGGTGAAGGAACCGGTCATCACTTTGGAATTCAAAATGATGTCGATGTAGTCGTAGGAACTTTTTCAAAATCCTTTGCTTCTATCGGTGGCTTTGTGGCCGCAAAAGAAGAAGTGATTCATTACATGAAGCATGTTGCGCGGCCATTCATCTTTAGTGCAGCTATGCCTCCGGCTGCTGTAGCAGCAGTGCTAGAGTGTTTGAAGATTGTTGAGTCGGAACCCCAGCACTTGATGAACTTGCGTCGCAATGCAGCCAAGATGAAAACTGAAATTGAGGGTTTAGGCTTCAATACCTTGAATAGCCAAACTCCGATTATTCCGCTTCTCATTGGTGATGACTATGCTGCGTTTCAGTTCACTCAGAAGCTTTACGAAAATGGCGTTTTCGCTACCCCTGTAGTTCGTCCTGCTGTCCCCGAAGGGTGTGCTCTAATTCGAACCAGCTACATGGCGTCTCATACCGATGAGGATTTGGACTATGTGTTGGAAATTTTGGACAAACTAGGTCGCGAGTTTGGAATCATCGGTTGCGGGAGTAAACAAAGCGAGCTAGCATCACTGGCGCAACAACACTTTGGGGTATAGTAGATCCCTGGCAAAAAAGGGGCGGCGAGATGTCAAAAATTCGGATTCAAGAGGTTCAGACTAAGTCAGATTGGACCTCCTTTATTGACCTTCCATGGCAGATCTACAAGGGGTATCCGAACTGGGTTCCTCCACTGCGAATTGCGGTGAGAGACACCCTTGATGTTAAAAAGAATCCGTTTTTTAAACATGCGAAGATGCGCCCCATTCTAGCCTATCAAGACGGACGGTTAGTCGGTCGCGCTGTCGGTGTGATTGATGACAACCACAACCAGTTTCATTCTGAAAAAGTCGCATTTTTTGGATTTTATGAGTCGACCAACGATCAGAATGTGGCCAATGCGCTATTGGATGACCTTGCTGGGTGGGCGAAAAAAAATGGAATGGAGACAGTTCGCGGGCCAATGAACCCCAGCACCAATCATGAGTGTGGTCTGTTGGTGGAGGGATTTGATGATCCCCCCTCTGTGATGATGACCTACAATCCTCCCTATTATGCGACTCTTTTTGAGAAATGGGGTCTCACCAAATCCAAAGACCTGTATGCGTATGTTGTTTCCGAGGGAGCCAAGTTTTCAGAAAGACTTTTAGTCCAGGCTGAGAAGGTTCGCAAAAAAGGAAACATTGTTTTTAGAAGTTTGAATCTTAAAGACTTCGATGGCGAAGTTTCAAAGATTTTAGAAATTTACAATGATGCCTGGGAGAGGAACTGGGGCTTCGTTCCTATGAATGAAGAAGAGTTTCGCCATATGGCAAAAGATATGAAGGCGGTGATTGATCCACGCCTTTGTCTCATTGCTGAGGTAGACGGAAAGGCCGTTGGCTTTGCTTTGACTTTGCCAGATATCAATCAGGCTATTGCTAAGGTGAAGGACGGCAGACTTCTCCCCACCGGTTTGTTCAAGCTGCTGTGGCACCTCAAAGGCCCAGCACGCAAAAGCACGATCAATCGCTGTCGAATTCTCACTTTAGGTGTGAAAAAAGCGTATCGTGAGTTCGGATTAGGATCGCTATTCTATTCGGAGTATTTAAAATTAGGCCCAGCCTTAGGGTATCCCAAGGGCGAGGCATCCTGGATCTTGGAAGACAATCGTCCCATGAATAGAGCACTGACGCTGATGTGTGGCGAAAAAAATAAGACCTATAGAATCTACGATCGCTCTTTGGCCAATTAGTCCTTCGAATTTATCTGGGCTATGTTAAATTTGATTCATGCGAATCATGGGCGTAGACCCAGGCTCAAGACTGACCGGATTTGGTTGTATCGAAATCTCAGGGCGCCATCTGCATCATGTGGCGCATGGGACGCTTTACCTCGCCAATACTTGGGGAAAAGCTACTATCCCTCTGGAAGATAGGCTTTTGCTTATTTACGAGGGGCTTTCCAAAGTGATTCGAGAGTACAAACCGCAAGTTTTGGCCATCGAGAAGGTTTTTGTAGCAAAAAATGCGGTGTCCGCTTTGAAGCTTGGTCACGCCAGAGGAGCCGCAATCCTCACAGGAAGAATTCATTCCCTAAATATTGCCGAATATAGTGCCACCGAAATCAAACAAGCTGTGGTTGGTCACGGAAGGGCTGATAAAGAGCAGGTTGCTAAAATGGTTGGAATTCTGACTGGGCAGAGGTCTTTTGAAACCGCCGATGCTTCCGACGGTTTGGCAGTGGCAATTTGTCACGCTCAGTTTTCAAGAAATCCCGCCGCTGCGGCACTTGGAGGCTTTGCTTCTGTGATGAACCGGCGTAAGACTAGGAATCTATCTCTGGCTGAAGCAGTTGGATTGATTCAGGGTAAAAAAGGTCTCAAATAAAAATCCAAAATTTAGGAATGCATCATGATTGGCTATTTGCAGGGCGAGATTCTTGAAAATCAAGATGGTAAGTTGACCGTTGGAATTGGTGAAAAGCGCACGGCCGGTTTGGTTGGGTACGCAGTGTCTGTTCCGCAAAATGCGGGATACCCGTTGCTGCCCGTAGGATCTAACGTGGAACTCTTTGTTTACACCCATGTCCGTGAGGACAGTTTAGATCTTTATGGATTTTCAACAAAGTTTGAAAAAACTGTATTTTTGTTATTACTCACCGTGAATGGAATTGGTCCCAAAAGCGCTTTGACTCTTCTGTCTGCAGCGGAACCAAGGGCTTTGGTAGAGGCGATTACGCAAGGGGATCAAGGATTTTTGACTCGGCTTCCTGGAATCGGAAAAAAGACGGCCGAAAGAGTGCTAGTCGAACTAAAAGATGTTCTGCAGAAGAAAATTGATGCGGGCGTGTTTGGAAACCTTGGCGCTGTTCATGGAAGTACCGTTGGGGGAGGTGAGCTCTCTCAAAACCAGTCCGCCTCCAGAAGTTTGGAGTCAGGCATCTCACCCTTATCCAACACCAGGGTGATTCAGGATGCACGATCTGCTTTGCTGGGCCTAGGTTACCGAGATGCGGAAGTGGATCAGTTTTTAAGACGAGCCTTAACACAGCTAGAAGCTCCTCCCCAGAAAGTCGAAGACCTGATCAAGACGGCTTTAAGGCAGATGGTTTGAGGGGGAAATGAAAATGGAAACCGAAACAAATCGATTATTGAACCCAGCCGTTAATTCTTTTGAAGTCGACCAAGATGGGCGCCAAGAACAAATTCTTGAAAAGAGCCTCCGTCCTTCTTTCATGGACGAATACATTGGCCAAAAAAAGGTAAAAGAAAACCTCAGCCTTTTTATGGAAGCGGCTCGTGGACGGGGCGATGCTTTAGATCATGTCTTGCTGGCTGGACCTCCCGGACTCGGCAAGACGACTTTGGCTCATATTATTGCTCGAGAGATGGGGACGATGATTCATTCGGTGACTGGTCCCAATGTAGAAAAGAAAGGGGACCTCGCCGCCATTTTGTCGAATTTGCAGCCCGGAGATGTTCTGTTTATTGATGAGATCCATCGCCTTCAAAAAACAATTGAGGAAGTGCTGTATGGTGCCATGGAAGATTTCAAATTAGATTTGATTATCGGACAAGGGCCGGCGGCACGGACTTTGAGAATTGATCTTCCAAAATTTACTTTAGTGGGGGCCACTACTCGGACCGGGCTGCTTTCTAGTCCTTTAAGAGATCGTTTTGGCGTTCAGCTCCGATTGGATTTTTATCCTACAGATGAACTGCAAAAAATTGTCTTTCGATCCGCCAAGCTTTTGGAAATTCCAATTGAGGAAAGCGGTGCTCACGAAATAGCACTCCGATCTCGGGGGACGCCGAGAATAGCAAATCGGCTGTTGAAGAGAGTCCGAGACTTTGCTCAAGTGCGTTCAAAAAACTCCCAACCTAGGATTGATCGTGAGACGGCGCAACTAGCTCTAGCACTTTTTGAGGTAGACGAGCGCGGGCTGGATCGGATGGATCGCAAGTTTCTAGAGGTGCTGATCGAAAAATTCGATGGTGGCCCGGCTGGAATCGAAACGCTCTCTTCGGCGCTTGGCGAAGAAAGAGATACTCTGGAGGACGTCTATGAACCCTACCTTCTTCAAGAGGGCCTGATTCAAAGGACCCCAAGAGGGCGTGTTGCGACGCGCTTAGCCTACGAACATCTAAAATTCCCATGGGAAAAAGTTGCCGAGAGTGTGACTTAAATCACACAGTTTTTTTGCATGTGTGGAGAAGTAAACACACTCACTTGAAATTACTGGTTTATCTGACTTGTTTAATAAACTAATAAAGACGGCTGATTTTCTTAACTAATTGAAATTATAGATAAAAATTCTTCCGGCGCTCAGTCGAAACCCGGCCAAAATTCTTGTGGGAACGGCACGTCCCTTGCTGTAGTGATTTTGATAAGGAGAGTCATGATCTTACAACGCACTTTAAAGGGGGAAATTAAACTAGAAGGTATTGGAGTACATTCGGGAAGGACCGTGAGACTCACCTTAAGACCCGCTCCCCCTTTTCACGGGATCGTATTTGCTCGTACAGATTTGGAAGGCTCTCCTACACTTCCGGCAAATTACAAAAATATAGTGAACACTCAGATGGCGACTACGTTGGGTGTCGGCGGGGTTACCCTTAGTACAGTCGAGCATCTTCTAGCCGCTCTACAGGGGATGGAAGTCGATAATGCCTGGATCGGAGTCGACGGGCCGGAAGTTCCAATCATGGACGGCAGTTCTCTCGTTTTTTGTAAAGCGATTGAAAGAGTCGGAGTAGAGTCGCAGCTTCAGCCTCGACCTTATCTAGTTTTGAAAAGAAAAGTAGAGTTGAAGCTTTCTGAAAAATGGGCCGTAGCCGAACCGGCTCAGCGCCTAGAAATTTTTGGTTCAATCGAGTGGGATCATCCTTCTATTGGATATCAAGAGTATCACTATATCGAAGGGCGGACCCCATTTCAGGAGTTGGCTAGTGCACGAACTTTTGGTTTTTTAAAAGAAGTGGAAAGCCTAAGAAAACTTGGGTTAGCTCGGGGTGGCTCTTTGGACAATGCAGTGATTTTGGATCACGCTTTGGTGCTTAATCCCGAGGGCTTGCGCTGTCCTGATGAGTTTGTGAAACATAAAGTGTTGGATGCGCTAGGAGATTTCAAATTAGCGGGACATGCTATCCATGCGTATGTCCGTTTGCATCGGGCAGGCCATGACCTCCATCGGATGCTCATAGCTGAAATTCTTAAAAGTACAGACAATTACGAAATCGTCCATTCAATGGATCGCCAGCCGATTCGGAATCTAGTTACCGCTCCCTTGCGGCCTGTGGCTGCAGGGATTTAAAAATTCCAAATTAATTTTTTGCAAAAATTTCCCAGCGTGGAGCAGTTAATGAACTTGTCGACAAAGTAAAAGGCGCGGTCAATGACGTGAAAACTCTGCAAGGCAATCGTTGTGCAGCTTTGGCAGATCGCGTTCAGGACGCAAAGACTCTCATGGGCTCGGCTATTACATACCAGTTTATGACCGGTGTTGTGACCAGTACCCAAGAGCAGATCAATGCAGGAACTCTTAAAGCGAGCGCGCTGAGTAATCTGATTTCTACTGCTGCTTCCGCAGTAAACGAAAACTGTGTGAGTTCCCTGACTGATGCCGCGAATATTCAAAGACTGATCGGCCAGGTGATTACTCTAAGCGGATTTTTTGCTGGTGGGTGGCAAGGTATTGGACTGGCTGGCGCGGGTACACTCCTGAGTAGTCTGCCTCTCTTTCGGAGTGATGCCGATGCTACTCTTGAACTCATTTCTAAATATCAGGAAATAAATAAACGAGGATCCTTTCTTTGTCTTTATCGCCAAATGCAAAGGACTTCTTGTTTGCTTTTTGCCCCACCGGGTTCCACGGTGATTAATGGATTTGATCTGACGCTTCAATCGGGTCCAGCAAAGACAACAAACGACAGCCTCGATGAAATTGAAAAAGATCCGAAAGGAAAGGTTCTTATTCATGATCTCACAGTCATAAGAAAATGGATCAAAGCTGCAGACGAAATCCTAGTGTCGTCTAGATTAAATTTATTTAAAGATGCGTCTCTTGACCCGTTTGAAAAGTTCAAGGCTTGGTGCGGATCTGCAGATGTAGAACATTCCTCAATTTTTTTCCCCGATATCTATCCCGATGAAGTTGTTCTCAGTTTTTTGAATCTGTATGAGCGTTGCGAAAAGATTAGAAACTGGAGTTGGTCAGGATTCATTGGGTCAGCCGATGCTTTAAAGGCGACTACTCTTGATTCTTTCAAGGACCTTTACATCCTCACTAATTTTTACAATTCGTCTCTGGTAGGGGAAACACCAGACAAGTTAAAAGCCCCCGTGTTGGGAGCGGGTGTAAACTTCAAGGTCGAGCCGAATCTTTTCAAGCCCAATCCGGGCGTAAATACTAAATTGACCCCAGTGCAGGAAATGGCAAAAGTACTCAATACTCTAGAGTCTAAGTTCTACTTTTTAGATTTGAAAGAAAAGATCGAGGCTTTTCACAATCCTAAGGTCGGAAATCAAGAGAGGCTCAATTACCTCCATGTCACTGAAACGGTCGGAAGAAAGTTCGCGAGAAACAGTTTTTTAAAAATCATGAGAGATAACAACTCAGACCTATCAAGAAAGCGGTGGTTTTCTAGGACTTTGTTACGGAGAGATCCTGTCGTAAGGCGCAAAGCAGTTTCTGCGATGATCTCGGCCTGTCAGATGTTTGATCCAACTCTGGCGTGTCTCTACGGAAATCGACCGGAGGGGGATCTTTTCTTTAGAACATGGAGAAGGCAGTGCGTAGGCCAAAAGTCTCGCCTCTGTAAGACTGTAGTAAAACATGAAGAGTGGGATCAACTCATTCCTGATCCCGAGGAAAATACTTATTTTAGGTCTCTTTGTGGAATTAAAAAATGGGTGAAGGGACGAGCTGCGTATTAAAACAATGCGCCGCAGCAATTTCATTTGCTTTCTTTTAAAACTTGAACTACTTCCGCGGTGCTTCGAACGCTGCTGAAATTTTTTTCTCACAAAAGTTTTTTGTGAGGCGGCGTTCTAATACTATTGCAACAGGTGGTCTATGAAGAAAAGTTTTCAAGTCGCTCTTTCTATGCTCATTGCACTGTCCGCTGGAGCCACGGCTTCGGCTGGATTTTTTGAAGTAGAAAAAAATGTGTTTTGGTACGGATCTCTTGATGAGAAAAAGGAACACCATCTCTCACGAAATTCGAGAAGACCTTTGGAATGGAGAGCACAAGGGTGATTTCGTAGCTTCATTTAAAAATGGAGCAAGAACCAGTGACGAGTATGGTTCGACCATCTTAAGAAAGCCTTTTGAGGATCTTACAGAAGGAAAGAAGTACTTAGACGGAGATATAGCAATTGCGAATGATGCCTACTATCACGAGAAAAACACAGGCGTCGCGGTAGCTAAATATTCAGCTCAAATCGCCTTCGTAGGGGTTAAAGGGACCTACTACATGGTTGTGAAACCCAGCGCACACTTTATTGAACATGTGGTTGTCGCTGGCCTTGCTGTTCCAGCAAATGTTGCCTGGCAAGGGCTTACGGTGGGTGCTAAGGGACTCTGGTTGGGTGTGAAATTTACAACCACAACCCTTGGGGCAGTCCTAGTTGAGACCTATTCGGTCACTAGTTCTGGTGTGGCTGTCATTTTGACCGCCGCTGCCACTGGTATTTACAAGGTCGCTCATTTTGCTAAAAACATTGGCAGTCTTCCCCATAACTGGAACTACCCAATTCGAACCCAGTTTCAGACCTCTGTGAAGCTCGAGGAAGTTCAGAGCGCAACTGAAAAACTGGTCCAGTTTCTATCAGAAAAAGATGCAAGATATCAGCCTCAGACCCAGTACAGTGCGAAGTCTTATTCATCTGACACTACGATTTTGGATGGTACGATCCTAATTCGCGCATTTGCTCATCATGGTAAAATTTCAGTTTCGATTGAGGCTCGCAAGGACTACCAAGGGATGAATCAGCTCAATGGACAAGAAAAGGAAGCAGTTAAAGTCCGTCTCGAAGAGAAGATGCTGACCTTGAAAGCTGAATTTGAAAAAATCCTCGGCTCTGAAATCGTCGCAGTCAAGTAGGGTACACTCAATTTTGTCTATCAGACGGCCGGACTCCAAGCCCCTGTAAGGGTGAATTGTGAGTCCGGTTTTTTTCTTGTACATTGAAGAAATGAAATCCAAGCTGCTGCGCGCTTTCTTAGTCTGTCTGGTTCCTGTGGTTTGTATTCGATTTTATCTGGCTGGTACCAGTTATAGTAAGGATTTCCACGTCTATTGGAGCGCAGTTCAGGCTTGGATGGCTGGGGGATCTCCCTACGGTGCTTTGGTTGCAGGAGATCCAGCCTTTGTTTTCAAATATCCTCCTTGGGTATTGCCTTATCTAGCCCCGCTTTATTTATTCACTTTTGAACAGGCTAAAGCTTTTTGGGCGATTCTAGAACTTTTAGCCCTTGCTTCTTCAGTTCGAAGCTTAGTTCGATTGGGACTTTCCGTCCGGGTGGTGTTATTTAGTACAGCCCTTTTTTGGTACATTTGGTTAGGTCACTTCTATTTTGGGCAAATCGGTCTTTTCTTTCTGGCAGTTTCTTTATGGGCAGTTGAAAAATCGAACTCTGAAACCCTAATGGCTGTTAAGAGCAGCATTGTTGTATTTTTTTCAAGTATTAAAGCATTTTCGATGGTGAGCCTGATTGGCATTTGGAAACAAGTTTTTA
>JACPOE010000009.1:6447-59293 GCA_016185105.1 Bdellovibrio sp. | reverse complement strand
AGTGCTGAGTGCTGTCAGTCAATATATTGAGGTAGAATTAGCGTACTAGGCTCTACACCAGACCGACTATTTTTTTAAACTGAAGTGCCAAAACTCAACTATTTGCCGAACTCTTGCATCGTAATCACTGATAACTTTGTCAACGTCCGCTGGAGCAGAAGTTCTCGATAAACCTTCAACAAGGCTTTTCAGAGCATCCATATAGACCGAGGTAATCAAGGAAATACCTAACCCACCAATTGGGGATCCATTTCCAGCTGAATCGCCAATTAGAAATACGTTTTCGAGGCTGTGAAATGAGGAAGCCTTGTTTAAGGCCACATCAAATTTTCCAGCGACTGAATCAGATACATTCAAAAAGGCTGGCGATTCGGGCAGTGTCATCTTCATGAAGCCAGACTCTTCGTTTAAAATTTTGAAAGCATTGAAGCGTAAACAGTCTTCGGCAGTCCAGGTCTTCGATTCTTCCTCCGACATCTTGCCATTCAGAAAAAGATCATTTTCTGAATTTCTGAAAACTCCAAAGGCGACTGTTTTTGTAAGTTCGTGAGATACAATCGTAATCCGGCTATTCATTGAACTTTGATCTAAAATGCCATCCAAGGAAACTGCACCTGAACACCAATGCTGAGTCTCATTTTCTGGGATTGGTCTGTAGTCGATTCCCATCATTTCCCGAGTTTTACTCCCTCCTCCTTCAGCGATTAGAATCAATTTCGGATTTATGAAATCGAGAGTTCTTTGTTTTCCGTTATCGTCAAACTGCAATCGTAGCGAGTGTCTCTTAGTTTTCCCTGTCTCCGTCAGTATTTTTTGAACGGAACCCTTTAGAAAGGTTACCATTTTATTGGCTGAAATTGTCTCTGCCAGAATCGATTCAAAATCAGCGATCTTGATCGCGTAATGAGGCCACCCAGGCCCGTCAAGTACTTTAAGGAGGTTTCCTTGAGAGTAATCGATATGTTTCGGGTTTCCTGGAAAAGACTCTGCAATTACTTTTCGATCTTTTGGTAAGTGAATAAAAAAATGGAAATCATCAGCGAAATAAAATTTCGAATCTAAGGCCTTATCGAGTTCAAGTTCTGCAAGTTTCGGAAAGCTCTCTGGCCTTAGGGTTACAGTATTCGTACGGGTGTATTCTGAACGGTCTCCGACCAAAATGATTGTTTTGAAGAGGTTCATTTTTCGGAGTTGATGCGCAGACATGAGTCCAGTTGGTCCAGATCCCAAGATTAGGGCGACGGAATCTGGTTCTTTTTCAACCTGGGCTTGGAGCTGTTCTAAGGGCATGCGCAGGCCGGTAAAGGGTACTCTATGGGCGTACGCCTCGGAAACAAATGCCATTGCTAGAAGGGACCATACGAGCGGAAAAGAGGATTGAAACCGCATGACTTACCTCCAGTGAAATAGGCTTCTAGCATGAGGTTAGATGAGTCACAAGGTGACCGTTTAGAACGTTCTTGGCCCGCTCAGAGGCAAATGCTTCTTCTTTGCGTTTTTCTGCCTTAAGCCTTGACCAAAACTCTACCTTCCAAGACAATTTAACGAGTTCCTCAAAATCTATGGAGTAAGAAATATGATGTCATTTGTGAAAGTTATTCTTATTTGCCTTTCATTTACCGCTCTTGTTCCAAGAGGTTTCGCCAATGACTGCAAATTTGTGTCTCATATGAGCAAAAGTCTGGATCGATTTTGTTGCCTTAAAGGTGGAACTATTCCGAAGGACTGCGAAAAAATTGTCGGTGTGTCGTGCCTTTACGAAACCAAAGCCGGTGAGTCCTATACCTGCCCACAATCGACCGAGAAAAGAGGCCTTCATCCCCGGATGAAAAAGCGAGTAGAGCGTGAGCTTGAAAAGCTTAAAGCAAATGGTTTTATAGTAAGTCACATCAATGAAGATACTCTTCAAGAATTCACATTATCGAAAAAGGATAGAGTGTTTCAAGTTTACCTACCGGAGGCGTATCCCCATATAGGGCCCATTGTTAATAGGATGCAATACACTCGATGGTCGCCGCAGGAGCAGTTGTTAGAGGTGATCGAAAGGGAGTTTCCCGTAGGTAAGTCTTTGATGATGGTCTACTGCCATCCCAAACCTGTTCTTCTGAATGATCCTCATAGTCACTTTCAAGTCGATCTATTTAATCAATATCTAAAGTCTCGTCAAATACATCCTACCCATACAGTTTCATTAGATATGGCTGAAGGTGGAACATTTGTTGGTGATGGATTTGACCCAGAATTCGTGTATCAAAATAGGGGATTGTACGAAGTTGTGTTTCTTCCTGATTGTGGAGGTAAGTGGTATACGCTCCAAAACGAGAGAGATACCCACGGGTTAGTAGAATTAATTAAAACGGTCGCCCGAATAGTTAAACCGCACGGTCATTTGATGCTTGGGAAGATTATCGATGAGGCAAGTCTCGATACCATTGTCGCCTTGCTTAATAAGGACGAGCATTTCAAGGCGCAAGTATTGAGAAATTTCTACTGGCATGATGAGCGACATACGGAACCGTATATCGAGGTTGAAATCAAAAAGTGATTGCTGTGAGCTTTACCTAGGTTTCAGACTAATGAGTGGAAATATTTAAATCAAGTCAGTTTAAAATACACGATTAATAACAGTTGAGTAAAATAGACAACTACTGTATAAATCGGTTCATGAAAACCTTTCGTTTCTTGCCTTCACTGCTTGTAATTTTCGTTGCTTGCATAGCGATGTCCGGCTGCCGGGGCTCCGACGGTTCAAGCAGCTCAGCGAATCTCTCTAATTCAACAGTTGAGAGTCCGGCCAAGCGGACTTCTGAGGAGCCTAAGAAAAAGGAGAAGGAAGCAGACGATCCTAAGAAGTTCAAACAGGATTTTACTCAAGGCAGAGACTCCAATCTGGTCATCGATGGTGCTTTTTGGAAAAAAGCAGAAAAATGTGAAATTGATGCCATTGAAGACCTTCAGTTGAAAAAATATCTAGGCAGGGAACCCTATAAAGATATCGTGAGTGTGTACCTCCAGCAGATTAAAAAATTGGAAAAAGACCGCTCTGTATTTGGCCAGTTTAAAGAATATCAGCCCATCAACGTTGGCTATGCAAAAGAGTACGGGGTGATGGAGAACTCTAGGAAGGGTCTAGCTAAAGGTTTAATCGATGACGCTACCTTTCGCGAGTTCATTGAATTCAAAAATAGTTCCGAGCCTGTTGAGAATCTATTTGCTAAACTATTTGATCATTCATCAGATCGTAATAAATGGAATCCTGAAAAAGCAAAACCCCATTATGGCTTAGGCTTCGCTGGGTATAAGATTTCTCCGAAATATATTCAGCAACACTGTGGGCTATGGGCTGACATTTTTCTGAAGGACAAAAAACAAAATAAGAAAAGGAATTTTGAGACCCTCTTTGATGGGACAAACGAATTTGATGGTTTCGATTTTATTTTTGATCTTCCTACGTACAAACATAGGACTACGAATTCTATTTTCCTGTCTACGACTCGATCCATTCATGTTGCGCGTCGATTTGCGATCGGATCTGGAGCTAGGCGAGATGCTGTAAAGGAAGCTTGGGTTTATGTCATCCACGTTGAAAATGGATTCGATTCTAACGACCCTCACTCAGGAGATCCTGGATTTTTTGAAGGAGAGCAAGAAGTTACCGTAACTGGGATGATTCCCTGGTCACGGATCATTGGATATAGAAAAATTGTTGCCGAACCCAGTCCCGGCGCGCCTGCCGAATTTGTTGGGCCAATTCACCTTCGCGAGGGTCTCGAGACTCAAGAACCTGAAGCATTCAAAAGTGCTGTTCATCAACTGAGCATGAAGTCTAAATTTAGTCAGGAATTTGAAGGTGGTCTTGATTGGGACCATGATTTCGAAGAATAACCTTTTAGGTGGCCTAATGCGTCTCACATCACGATTGCTGGTGTTTTTCTGGATCCTTGGATTTATCGCGGCTTTTACTATTCAAAGCCTATTTCAGCATTGGTTTGCTGAAGTCACCTTATGGGGATCTGCACCCGGGTGGCAAACCGAAATTGCGATTTGGAACCTGGGAGTGATTTGTGTTCTGGTCCCGCTAGTGAGAGTAGAAGACCTTTCGAAAAAAGCAATTCCGGGGCTAATCGTCCTCTCTCTCCTATTTGGGGTGAACCATCTCTATGCTGCGGTCCAATCTTCTCAGTTTTTCCTTGGGAATTGGCTGGGGGCACTTTCAAACTTTGGTGCTGCTGGGCTCGGGCTTGGATCAGTTCTATTTCGAAACCCACGCTAATGCACGACTAGTCATTAAGAGAGTTGGGAAAGTGTTTTTTCTTACAATTCAAGTACTCACTGAGGAACTTGTTCAAACTTCCATGGGCTTCGGCCAACCTGTAGACTCCTTCCCTGTTCTCATGCCCAGGTGTTGTCTGTAAATCCAGCACAAGAGTATCTTTACTTGCTAAAAGCTCGGCTATAAGCATTCCCCTCGCGATAATCTGAGACTGCTTAGGTGGAGTTTTTCTATAGAAGCTACTCCCAAACGTGGAGGGTGCGTCTTCCGGATTTAAATAGCCCATCCGAACATGAAAGGTTTCCCCTATTCCATAAACCCCAAACCAATCCGGAAGCGAACCTACCGAAAATCCCTTAAATT
This sequence comes from Bdellovibrio sp., assembly GCA_016185105.1. GTDB lineage: Bacteria > Bdellovibrionota > UBA1018 > UBA1018 > UBA1018 > JACPOE01. Next base: position 54,657 of record JACPOE010000009.1, on the reverse strand, counting down.
TACTGTCTGAACTGAGGAACTCTCTGTCAACCATAATTCCATACAGAATATCGTGAGAAGCTATTTTCGGCCTAGGAAATCCCCGAAGGAGCGTATAAGTGCTGGCTCCATGATCAAAGAAATAGCCCGCCAGAATGGAGTGACTAAACGAAAGGTCTTTTAACTTAAACACTCCAGAAGGCTCCCCGGGAAGCAACAGAGGTAAATCCAATACTGTTACAGCGGGAATTTCAAGGGGTTGCAAGGTGATGTCTCTTACTGGTGATAGGACCTCGCTCGAAGCAAGGAGCTTGTCATACAGGAGTGCCAGATCGCAATCATTCTTCTTCTGCTGTCTAAGCGCCACACCCTCTTTCTCTAGAAATCCTTCAAAGGCGTAATCGGGCACTTTAGAATCGACTGGCTGCTTAACCTTCGAGAGGTCAAAGATTTTCAGCCCATTTGTGACTCTCCATAGGATCGCTTTGTTTACTTCATGGGCTTGACTCTCCAGGTGGATCACATCTTCAAAGAGATTGGGCCTATTTTCGTGAGCTCGCCCGATTTCCAACTTGAATCGCTCCCAAGTGAAAATACGATTCTTATCTTTAGGCTCAGTGACACCCACAAGAGACAGCAGAGTTGCTTTCGCTACTCGAACGAAATCCTCTGAATTAAAGTGAAGCTTTCTTTCAGAATGCTTATTAATTTCTATCCAAACAAGATTTTGTAAACAAGAGAAGTAGGACTCAGACTGTTCGCTATCCTCCAGTTTTCCCTCCACCAACTCTAACTTGTTTTCGAGTCCACAAGAAAGCTTTTGAGGTGCAAAAGGGTTCAGTTTCGGATTAGCTGCCACCAGACTCAGATCCCAGAGTGTCGGAGGAATCCATTTCAACTCCAAATCATGGCAGTCCAATTGCCTGTCTCTACAGGTCCGGACTAAGAGCTGTTTGAGAAAGTCCTCCTCGTGAAGGTGGTCGGGCTTTTGACCTTTTTCAAGCATGCTAAGTTGGGAACTTGGAGAGGGCCACCGATTTTCGAAGACAATTTTGTAGGCAAGACCAAATCTTTTGTCACCTGGGGGCAGCGTTTCAAAGTCCCCCTTACCCGTAGTGTGCCCAATAAGAATCGCCCCGTCTGAGACATATGGGAACACGATCAAAAAAAATGCAAAGGTAGCGACTTTCCAATTCATTAGGTTCCCTTTCTGAGAGCCGGTTTTTGCTTGAATTTACACAATGTATAACTTTGACCCAAAGACGGCAAATGGAGTTTAGCTCGTCTTGTTGTCGGCATGTTTTTTAACCGGTAATATAGACACAATGACGAAACCTCTACCTAAAAAAGCGTTTAAAAAATCCCACATGAAATCTTATGCCTCCTTTGATCTTTGGGAGGTCGACCAAAATCCTAAACACCGAAGACTCATCAAAGCACTTCGCAAGCTTGTGAATAAAACGTCACCCAGTCTTTCAGAATCAGTCAAATGGGGGAATGGATGTTGGATCGGCAAAGAGTGGCCTGTGATCTTTATTTTTGCAGGATACGATATTTTGCAGTTTGGTTTTTTTGGGGGTTCGGCTTTAGCGGGATCAGATCCGAAAAAACTCTTAAAGGGCAGGGGGAAGTTCGTCAGACATATCCCGGTTCAAACGCTTGGAGATATCGATGAACCTGCATTTAAACGATTGATCAGGAAAGCTACCCAGAATGAACGTGAGGACTAAAACCAGTTTTGCTTCGTTTAGGCTGAAGTAAGTTCAAGTTGCATTAGAAGTATTCATTTGACCTCCTGCGATAAACTCAGTAACCAAAGCCAGTTTTCAAAGTGATCCACCTGAGCAAGGAGTTTTCGCATGTTAAGACGGGTTAAGCTATTTTGTGCAATGGCCGTGATTCTTACCGCTAGTTTTGGTCTCGCGAAGGATTCGATTGATCGTCCTCTTTCCGATGACGAACTTAGAGCTGGCATTTCTTCTGTAATGAAAACCTATACCAGCGAACTCAAATGGTGGACCGTAACCCAGTCGTCAATCTATCTTGAGTCCCCTTTCCTCATGGGGAAACTCGGAGGCAGAGAAACAGTCAATATTGTCTACGGGTCCGCCGGGATGGACATTCAGGTGGAAGGCGAACCTTTGACTTCATGGGTTTATGTGATTCAAGAGGGGAGAACTGGAAAGTCCTACTCTGGCAATCCCGAGGTCCAGATTGTAAGGAAGTATACCGACGGAATCACTGCTGGTACTAAGATGCTGCATTCGATCGACGCAGTAGTTATCGCAGCTGATTTTAGTGATCCAACGCAAGCGTGTAAGTATCGAACTCGGGCTCTCTATTTTATCGATCTCAAGCACTGAGCTTTAGAGATGTGTGAGTGCCAAATCAGGTGACGTTTTTTTCCTTGAGAATGTCTTTGAGTTTAGCAGCTGGAATTCCTCCCCAAATTTCTCCGGCAGGGACGCGGGTCTTTGGCAAGAGAACCGAATTGGGAAGGATCTTGGCATGATCACCGATTTCAACGTCGCCAAGGATGATTGCTCGCAACCCGATTGTAACATCTGATCCAATCTTCACAGGGCCAAGAACTAAAAAGCCTCCCTGGCCATAATGACCCACGATGGTTGCGCTGCCACCAATGGTGACGTGGTTTCCAATTTCAATCAAACAGGGATCCGAAATATGGGTAGTATTGATTTGAACACCTTTGCCAATCTTCATTCCCATCATCCTGTAAAATAAAACATTGAGTGGAGTAGGGGTCATGAATTCGAGAAAGGTGAACCTCATAATATAAGTGAAGATATTATGCATGGCCCAACGGATCGTGTGTAAAGAGTAGTACGGGCCTCTCCAGGGGACTGGCTTCGCCCGAAGTAGAAAGTTACATAGTGGTAAGATAAAAAGCAGGCTGATTCCAAAAAAAAGGAAGCCAAGGCCTCCACACAATCCGTAGGCAAGGCCTTTGATCCAAAGCTCAGATCCCGCTAGTCTAGAGTGTGCCTCAATTAGAAGCATCGCTCCAGGAGCCAACGAGAGGCCAAAGCACGCTACTCCCACGAAATAGACCGGGATCAGGATCGTCATGCTGCTAAGAACTTTGAATCGACGTAAGAACCTTTCGTAACTTCCAAAAATACCAGGCAGAGCTGAATCCTGTGGGTCCAAACGCTCTTTCTTCTTGTGATCTGTCATTAGGCAGCTCTTTCATCGTCCGAGGCGCTCAGCCCATCGTCTCCCGTCCCGCTCATTGAAGTATTTGGACAGTATTCATAAACGCTGCTGTAAATTTCCAAAAAAATCACTTTGAGTGCAGTGGCAATTGGGACCGAAATCAACATGCCAACCAGACCATAGTAGCGTTGACCAATTCCCACTGCAGCTATCAAAATCAAAGGGTGCAGGTTAACCAATTTGGCGACAACCATCGGGAAAATAACCACCATATCGATAATGTTCACCGCGACAAATATGGCCGCAACCGTGTAGACCATTTTGGGATCAGGGCTATCGAAGCTAGCAATAATGATCGCAGGGACGGCTCCAATGAACGGTCCGACATACGGAATAATATTTGTAATCCCCGCTAGAATTCCAAAAACAATGGCATAAGGAGCCCGGGCGATCATCAAGGCAAGAGAAGTTAAAAAGCAGATAAGAAGCGCTTCGAGGAGTTTGGCTCGGAGGTAGTCTGAGATCCCACGAAAAATGTCCGTTGAAATTAGAAAGAAAGATTCGAAATAGCGATTGGGAACCAATTGATAGAACTGACGGCGTAGATTTGGGCCTTCGTTCAAGATCATTAATGTCAGTAGAGGCACGATAAAGATCCACCCGACAATACGGCTCATGATGACCGGACCTTCGTCGACAAACCATTGTCCCGTTTTTGATCCCCACCTTAGGACGGAGTCCGTGATGTGGGAGTTCGAAAGAAATGCAAATCTCTCCTTAGCTAGAGCCTCAAGACTTCTCATTTTGACGATAGAACCTTGAAAGTACAGTGGCATTTTTTCAGAGAAATCACCCCAATCCGAGAGTGCCGCTTGGATTCCCCAAACACTCATCGCCGCCAGGACAGCAATCAGTCCTCCAAAGACCATTAAGGAGGCCGCGAGTCTCGAGTACCCCCGACCTTCGAGGGCGGCAACGGCAGGAGAAAGAAGAAGTGCCACTACGAGCGCCAAGGCGCAGGGAGTGGAAAGCGAAGGCGAAATAGCAAAAATGGCCGCCACCCCAGCAAGAGCCCCAAAAAGGCAGGCTAGCTTTAACATGTCCCGCTGAAAGTGCAGATCAGCTGGTTTTTTCAAGTCGCTCTCCTCTCCTAAGCGAACTGTGAATCGGGCTTCGGGTCATCTGGGCGATTCTTTCGGTCGTCTCCAGGAGGCGTCGGCCTAGGATGGTCGAGAGTTGAAAAAGAATTTTGACTCCCATCGTGGGCTTGCGTTCCAGGATTTCCATCAGGTCTGGCTTGAAAAATCCAATGATCATACATCTTTCCGCGGCAACGGCGGATGCGGAACGCATATTATCAGGGTCCACTAGCGCAATCTCCCCAAAGAAGTTCCCTTCCTGAAGGGTAGTCACTAGGACTTCTCCTTCTGGGGTTGGGGACTTGATAGCGACTTTTCCCTTGGCAATCAGGTACATCCCCAAGCCTCGATCATTCTGTTGAAAAATGGGCTCATTTGGTTGATAAACTCTTTCGTAGACCAAATTTGCCAGGTATTTGAGTTCGCGGAGGCTCAATGTCTTGAAAAGTACGTTTTCTTTCAAGACGTTAATCAGATTCCTCTTAGCCGAGTTCTCCCTGCTAAAAAGGTCCATCCAGAGAAAGTGAGAATGTGCGCCCATATATGAAAATTTCGGACAATTCTTTGCAACTCTTGAGAATAATGAACATCGCTTTCTACCGATTTCAAAAAGTAGAGCTTCTTGATTCGGCGCGCCAATTCTTTAAGAGCCTATGTTTAGAAAATGGTCTAAAAGGGACTGTTTTGCTAAGCCATGAGGGCATCAATGGGTCCTTGGCTGGGGAAGAAGCCTCGGTTCGGAGGTTTCAGGAGGTTTTGGCTGGCGATCCACAGTGGAGTGGTCTCGAGTTTAAGGAGAGCTTTTCTAGCTCCATCCCCTTCAGAGGGATGTACGTGAAGTTGAAGAAAGAAATTATTCCTGTGGGCGATGCGACGGTCACCCCCGAGCAGCACACTGGCCCTCGAATTTCTGCCGAGACTCTTAAAAAATGGCTGGATGAAAAAAGAGAGTTTCTCTTTTTGGATACTCGCAATGATTACGAAGTCGCCCATGGTACGTTTGAAGGGGCTAAGACTTTGGAATTAAAACATTTTAGAAATTTTAGAGAGTGTTTGAAGGCCCTCGCTCCTGAAGCTCGCAATCAACCTATGGTCATGTTTTGTACCGGGGGGATTCGGTGTGAAAAGGCTTCGGTTTTGGCTGAAAAAGAAGGCTTTCAGGAAGTTTACCAGCTTGACGGCGGGATTCTAAAGTATTTTGAAAAGTTTAAAGGGGAGCACTATCGGGGAAATTGTTTTGTGTTTGATCATCGGGTTGCGCTGGACCCTGAACTCAAACCGGTAGCTGCGGAGTATCTGATTCCTCAGGCAGAAAGCCAAGAATGAAAATTACCGGGCCTTTAAAAGCCAGCGCAGTCGTGGTGTTGTTGGGAGGGTTCTTTGTTCTGTCAACCTCTCTAGCCAAACCAGCCTCAAAATACGCTGTTATTCCGGTATCTGCAGAGTCCTCTGAAAAAAGACCTGCTGCCAGAAAACTATTAGAGATGCTTCAAGGGCGTACTCAAAAACTTACCGACTATTCTGCAATTCATTTTCAGCGGGAACGTTTTGGAAATACGATGGGTCCTTTGATGAAAATGAGGATCAAGTATTCGAAGGGGCGAACCTACCTCAAGATTTTGCAGGGGCCAAAGCAAGACGCCGAGCTTCTTTTTAATCCTACCACTGGTCGCGTTACTGCCCATAAAGGTAGTTTTCCTGACTTAACAGTTCACGTGAGTCCTCAAAATCACCTGCTTTTGGATTTACAGCACCATACGATTGAAGACTCCTCCTTTCGCGCTATTGTGCAAATGATTACTGATGAAGTTAAGAACTGCGAGGATCTTCCAGGTTCCTCCATTCGGTACCTTTCCGATCGTGAAACTCAGACTGGAAAAACCTACGCAGTTGAGTTGACAGGGCCCTGGGTAGAGTCGAAGGTTTCCATTTTGAAAGATGAAGACATTTGGGCGTTTTCAAAAAGAAATAAGATGTCTGCCGCCGCTATCTTGCATGCCAATGGTCTGACGGACTTTGGCGATTTTCCGTCTCAGGGAGAAGTGATTTTACCCCGCTGTTATGGGACTCGTCTGGTGGTTGGGGTTGACCCAGTGCGGGTTTTGCCAACGTCTATCGAAATTTTTGATAAAAAAGGCCAGCTTTTTGAGTCCTATCGATGGGAAGACGTGGATCTCTCGCCTTTGTCTGATGTAGATTTTGATCAAACAAATCCAGCCTATAATTTCTAAGCTACGAGCCAGACTCATTGGAACAATAGTAAAGGCTCCAAACGTTGGCTCGGCTGAGCCAATTATTCCAGTTAAAGTATTTAATCCAATCCGGAAGTGTTGAAAAAGACCTGCTGCAAAAGGGAAGGCTAGCCTGGAGCTCCGATGGAATTTCAAAAGTTCCATGAAAGAACCAAAAAGGTCTCGCCTCTTTTGGGAGTGTAGAAAGTTCACTCAGATGATTGACGTGGTGAACCTGAACCTCGGAAGGTCGGTAAAAATAGGTGGGGCTTCCAGAAATCACAAAAGGATCACGATCGTCTGTGTAGATTCGAAACTCATGGCCAGGAATCACGCGTTTAGATACAGCCTCTTGGTAATAGACATTTCGAGCCATAGGAATCACGCTGAGAGAGACTAGACCCACCAGATTGTTGATGAAGAGAAATCCTAGGACCGTAAGCAAGAGAGGTCTCAGAAAACGGCTCTTTTTTTCAGTCAGGACCCGTTTCCAAAAATCCAAACCGTAGGTTTTGGGAGAAACTAAGCTTAAAATGGCCAGGATAGGAGCAGAGTTCCCAATCGGGAAAAAGAAGCGGTATTCTTTGTGGGCAATCATACAGTGGACCAGAAAAAACGGAAGGTGACACCAAGTGAGGAGGTGCCTTCGGAAGCGGGCCCACCCGATCACCACTAGAATAGCTAAAAGGATGCCGAGAATTGGCCAACTTTCGGTGATCGACATTCGAAAAATGTCCCACCAAGGGGACCGTCCGTAGCGCGACACTTCGCCTCGAAGAATATTGTAGGAGAAGTAGTTCCAAGGACTGAAACACAGAGTTCCGTATCCCCAATAATCTGCTAGGCGACCAGCGCCAAAGACCACCCCAAATCCGAAGAGGCTTAAGGCCCATTGGCTGAGTTGAATTCGGGCTTGGAAAATGAACCATAATGCGGCACCGAGCAGCATCAACGCCATTTGAAAGCGCGCTTCGAAAGAAAGGCCCAGTAAAGCTCCACCTAAAAACCAACACCAGGCAGAGCGCAAGGGAATGACCCCTAGAAAATTCAGCCTCAGGGGAGAAGTCGCAGGAGCTAATGGACGAGGGCGATCCTGCATCGGAACATCGGAACGGCTTTGCTTTTGATGTTGATAGGTTAAAAACAGAAGGCAGATCCCTAATACGAAGGCGCTTCCGCCAAGACCCTCAGAGGAAGGTCTGACGTGCATTGCTGGAAAGTACCAACAAAGGGCCAGTGCGGTAATTGCTATTTTCTGGGTCTGGAGATCTCCAAACCAGAGTAGGGCGCTTTGAGCAAGCGACACGATACTGAGCCACCCAAGGATGCCGGTCAGTTCCCGGATCAGCAGTGCCCAAGTGTGGGGGTTGGTGATCCCAAAGGCGTGCGCAATTTTAATGACCCCTCCGTAGAGCCAGACTTGAAGAAAAGGGCGCATTTTTTCGCCAAATTCAACAGGAAGGTCCTCGAGGGGGGTTTTACCCATTTTGAAGTTCAAAAACTCGAGGATCTGAAAGTGTTCATCAACGGCCTGATAGCCTACGCTAAAAATCCCGGTTAAAAGATGGAAAAAAAGGCTGATTCCCATCCACTTCCAGAAAAATCGAATTTCATCGTTCCGAACATTTGTCATTTCTCTCAGACTATAGGTTTCCGTTTCAGTGGTGTCAAATGTCCTTCGCTTGCACTGAAGTGCTTTTTTTAGGTACACTAAAACTACATGTTTATCGTTAAATTATTTAATTTATTGATCTTCGTGCTGACAGTCCTAATTTTTTGCCATTCTCCGTCTGCCTTTGCCATGTTTGGATACGGACCAGCAATGGGGGGTGGTTTCGGATATGGGGGAGGGTTTGGATACGGAGGCATGGGGAGCGGATACAGCGGTAGTATGTTCGGAAGTTTTGGCTACGGAGGGACGAACGGAATGATGGGTGGAAGCGGCTATAGCACCTACCCTTCAATGTACAACTCAGTCACCGGCGTACCTCATACTATTAATCAGCTTTCGAATTCAGGTCCATTAGCAACAGGCGCAGCGCTACCCAATGGGCAAACCAACTTTAGCCCAAATGGATACCAAAACTATCAGCAGACGGTTACTCCAGGGGGATCTAACTCAAATACAACTGGACAGTCTAAGATCATTCCTATGAGAGGTATAAACAACAGCAATCGCCACCCAGCGCGAGAGAATGTCTTTGGCGGGGTAGAAGGCGGGAGTTTGTCCCATTCAGCTAAATGACTGTCAAAAAGCTGACAAAGTTTAAGAGAACTGCTGAATGACCTGCACAAACTTTTCTTTGGGTTGGTTGCCTACTAAGCTTTCAACAATCTCACCGTTCTTATAGAAAAGGATCGTAGGAATGCTTCGAATCTGAAGCTTGGCGGCAGTTTCAGAGTTATTGTCTACATCCATTTTGTAGACCTTCAGTTTGCCTACGTACTCATCGGCGAGGGCTTCAATCGTGGGTCCAAGCGCCTTACAAGGGCCGCACCATTCGGCCCAAAAATCCACTAGGGTGAGGGTAGGGGATTTCACGACTTCAGTTTCGTAATTGGTGTCTGTCGCTTCAAAAACATTCTTAGAGTTCGCCATTTTTTTCTCCTTACACTAGTTTTCAGAACGTTAACTTTCGGGGGGTTGTCCTACCCGTCTTTCTTGAGTTCCCACTTTAATTTTGCTGAAAACCTCAGTACCCTAAAGTAAGGGTTAAAAGTGGAGTGCAAAATCGATTTGGCAAGTCCCTGCTAACCAAAAAAGCCAAGAATGGGAGAAGATCTATCTACCATGATTAGGCGAGCGGGGCGAGGCTGAGTTTGACGTACCCACTAAAAAGGAGCATTTCAGTGAATCCGAAGGATTACTTAGAAAAAACAGCAAAAGAGTCAATCACCACCAAGGAAGCCTTCCTAAAAGAGTACGGGCCTGCAATCATTCAAGCAGCTGAGATGATCGGCACCTGCATTAACAAGGGTGGAAAAGTTCTAGTCATGGGAAACGGTGGCTCTGCTGCAGATGCCCAGCACATGGCAGCCGAGATGGTTGGCAATATGCTTGTGAAACGAAGGCCCCTGGCTGCGATAGCATTGACGACTGACACCTCCAATCTGACTGCTATTGGAAATGACTTCGGATATGAGCTTGTTTTCGTGAAACAAATTGAAGCCCTGGCCAAAGAAGGGGATGTCGTAATTGGAATCACCACATCAGGTAAGAGTAAGAATATTCTTGCTGGAGCCGAGTGTGCGCGCAAGCTGGGTTGCAAGGTGATTGGATTGACCGGTGGAAGTGGCGGGCTCTTAAAGCCTCTTTGTGATGTTTTCCTATGCGTCTCTCTAGGGGCGAACTCAAGTCGGATTCAGGAATCTCATATTTTTGCTGTCCATAGTTTGGTTGACCTAACCGATAGATTTTTCTTAGAGGCTAGCGCAAAGGGGTAATCGTTTGGAAAACGAGGTCCTATGTTTCTAGTTTTGCCTTTGGGCGTCACAATTAAAGTAAGTGTGGCCAACCGCTTGGTTGCCAAATTTATTGACCTACTTATTGTTTTTTTTCTGGCCAAGGTTTTGCCTGAAATTGTCGGCCCGCTTGTCGGGTTTGTCTATAGCCTGCTGGCCGATGGAATTAATATGGGCCAGTTTGAGGGCCAGAGCGTCGGCAAGAAAATAATGAAACTTCGGGTGATGAACCTGCCCCGAAAAAAACCGGCGGATTTCAGGGACTCGGCGCTAAGAAATACTCCGGTGGGGGTAGCCACGATTTTTGCCCTAATCCCATTCTGGGGTTGGATTATCTTGGCTCTGGTGGGCATTCCTCTGATGATTATGGAAATTTATTTGATGGTCAGTGTGGATTCCGGTCATCGTCTTGGAGACGTCATGGCGGACACAGAAGTCGTTGAGGTCAAGGCTTAATTCGTGATACGGGACGAAAATGTCCCAAAAAAACGAAATTCTTCCGCCCTCGAAAAACACCCTCTACTTGGTGGATATCAGCTCCTTCATTTTTAGGGCTTTTTTTGCCATTCGATCTCTGAAAAACAAAGCTGGCGAGCCGACGAATGCTGTCTACGGGGTTGCCACGATGCTCGCCCGGCTGGCGGATGAGGCTAAACCCGAATATTTAGCGGTAGTTTATGATTCAAAAGAACCTTCCTTTCGGAAAGAGGTCTATCCGGAGTACAAGGCCAATCGAAGCGCTCCTCCGGATGATCTGGTGCCCCAGTTTGATCGAATCGAAGAGCTAATTGCTGCTTTTGAAATTCATTCTTATCGAATGAAGGGCGTCGAGGCTGACGATTTGATTGCGACCCTAGCTCATCGGTGGTGCGCCGAAGCGCCTCATCATCATGTAGTGATTGTCAGCAGTGATAAAGACCTGATGCAGCTGGTTTCGGATCGGGTTGAAATCTGGGACACGATGTCGAATAAGTTCTATGCTCCTCCTCAAGTCGAAGAGAAATTCGGGGTCAAGCCAGAGCAAATTCGAGACTACCTTGCGCTCGTGGGTGATAGCTCGGACAACATTCCTGGGGTCGCCGGGATTGGGCCTAAGGGAGCCTCTGATCTGCTGAAACAGTTTGGAACCTTGGATCGAGTGCTCGATGCCGCTCGTAAGAATGAAATTGCGGGTAAAAAAGGCGAGTCCCTCAGAACTTGTGAAAAAGATGCCCTCCTCTCTGCTGAACTGGCCACTGTTAAAGTGGACCTTCCTGTCCATATTCCAATGGAGTCTCTCAAGTATCGCTTTCACGTCAACGACACATGTTTAAACCTTCTTAAGACCTTGGACTTTCATTCTCTCGTCGCCAAATGGGGTTCTCAGGCCGCAGTAAACCCTACGTCTTCGGCAGGGACAATCGCAGTAGCTTCGGACGCCCAGTCAAAGAAAAAACCACAGGCACATTTTAAGACTGTTAGAACCTTGGCAGAACTTTCAAATATTATAAAAGGAATTCAACAGTCTAAGTTCTTTGGTATTGATCTAGAAACCACCGCCCTAAACCCCAGAGCGGCAAAGATCGTAGGGGTCGCCGTTTGTTATGATCCTGCCGAGGCATTCTACATTCCGGTGGGACACTCAGGGGATGAGGCCCAACTTAAGTTGACTGAAGTATTGGAAGCGCTTAAGCCCCTCCTAGAAGACGTCAATATTAAGAAGATTGGACAAAATCTTAAGTTTGATTTGAGTATTTTTTCTGAAAACGGTGTGAACGTTCAGGGTCTGGGCGCTGATACAATGATTGCTGCTTTCCTGCTGGACCCCGATGGGCGGCATAATTTAAAGACTCTTGCTGAAAAGTATTTAGATTATTCTGTTCTGACTTATGAAGAGGTCTGTGGAAAAGGCAAAGATCAGATTACTTTTGATCAATTAGATATTGAAACTGCTACTCGCTATTCGGCCGAAGACGCCTGGATTGCAATTCGCCTCTGGGAAAAGCTCGAGCCACGACTTGTGGCTGAAGAACTTGAACAGGTTTTTTATAAAGCTGATCTTCCGTTAGTAGAAGTGCTCGCTCGGATGGAGTTGGAAGGGGTCTGTTTAGATGTCCCTTGGCTAAGAAAACTTTCGGAAGAGTTTGCTTTAGAGTTAAATAAAATCGAGACTCGAATTCAGGCCTTTACTCAGGGACCGGTCAATTTAAATTCCCCGAAACAGTTGGCTCAGCTTCTTTTTGAAGAGCTGAAGCTGCCCACACAGGCAAAAACAAAGACTGGATTTTCTACCGATGCATCGGTTTTAGAAGCGTTGGCACCGCTCCATGAAGTTCCAAGGTTACTCTTAGAATATCGCGAGTTGAGCAAACTCAAAGGGACCTATGTCGACCCCTTGCCAGAGTTATGTGATCCGAAAAGTGGAAAAATTCACACCAGCTTTCACCAAACGATCGCTGCTACAGGGAGGCTTTCCTGTTCCGATCCCAATCTCCAGAATATTCCGATTCGGTCGGAACGGGGGTTGAAGATTCGCCGGGGTTTTATTCCGTCACCAGGAAATCTTCTCCTATCAGCGGATTACAGCCAAATCGAACTTCGCCTGCTGGCGCATATGAGCGGCGATCCAGAGTTGGTCGGCGCTTTTCAGAGAAATGAGGACGTCCATCGAAAAACGGCCAGTGACCTTTTTGGGGTTTCCGTTGAGGGAGTGAGTGAGCAGCAGCGTGGAATTGCCAAGGCCATTAACTTTGGTCTGATGTATGGCAAAACCGCTTTTGGGTTGTCTCAGGAAATGAAAATTCCCAGGAGAGAAGCACAGGAGATTATTGATCGTTACTTTACAAAATATCGGGCGGTGAAATTCTTTTTGGATTCTCAGATCCTTTCAGCTCGTGAAAAGGGCTATGTTGTTTCTTTGCTCGGACGCAAAAGATGGCTCCCCGATATTCGGTCCAAGAATCCAGCTCTGAGAAATAACGCCGAACGCATGGCAATGAATTCCCCGCTTCAGGGAACTGCGGCGGATTTGATGAAAATGGGTATGATCGAAATCGATCGTCGCCTGAAGGCTGAAAAATTACGTTCTAAACTTTTGATACAGGTTCACGATGAAGTAGTTTTAGACTGTCCTGAACAAGAGGTGGATGTCACCAGAAAATTAGTGTGTCATTCGATGGAGAATGCCTTTGCTGGTGTGATTGAGTTGTCTGTGCCTCTGGTTGTAAATTCGGCAATTGGAAAAAACTGGATGGATTTATGAAATTTCCTGTTTCACTCTTGCAACAGGTCTGGGATTTTGATAACGCCTAGCGAGGTTGTATTTATGAAAAAACAATTATTTGTGATGAATTTCGGTTCAAAAAACGCAGTTGTTCTTCAATCCCTCCTTTCTATTGTCATTATTCACTCCATTCTTATTGTCAGCCTCTGAGCTGACACATCTTTTTTCAAGTTTTATCAGAGTTCTATTTATTAATATTTGCGGCCACCAAACAAGGTTGGCCGGAAGGTTAAGGTGTTTCTATGGAAAAATTTAAAGTCTTGGTTTTAGGCGGAATGTTATGGGCCTCTTGGGGGATGCAAGCGAATGCGATGATGAAGCTTTCTGGGTTCGTCGGGAGAGAGGGCCTCCGAATTGCAGGTAAACGTACACCTGTGGTGATGGGGAATTTACGGTTAGGTCCTAGGGCGGTTCACAATCTGAGGTCTCCGTTTGAATTTCCCTTTTCCACAAAAGATGAGGGTCTTACAGAGCAGGAACGGATGACAGTCGGCGAGTTCACCGACAACTCGGCTGAGCCAGTGAATTCTTGGCTGATGAGCGGCAAAAAGGGAGAGAGCGAGGAATATACGGTTCGAACTTTGACCGACGTTTTACAAAAACTGCCACCCTTGCAGTCTGCCGAAGTCTATTATTCCGAGTATCGAAATAAGGATTCTTTTTCGGACTTCAGAGAAGGGGATGAGATCGTTTCGAAGGCCTTTGTTAGGGCGAGTCAGAGACTTTTCGCGTCTTGGAATGTCTTGGTCGTCATCCAAAATCCTATGTCGGCTCGTGATATCAGCCATCTCTCTAAGTACCAGGTTGAACAAGAAGTTTTGTTTCCTATCGGAACTCGGTTTAAGATCAAAAGTGTAGTTAAGGGAGACGATACGCTCACTGTAACTATGGAAGAAGTCCCATCTATGGCGGAGCAAACTTTTGATGAAGGGTTTACCCAACGCAAAGACTGAATCAAAATCTATGGCAGACTGGGTGGTTCATGACTACCTAAGCAAGTCTGAAATTCAAAAGCTGATCCGGCCTTCGGATTTGAAAGGGTTTCAAGCTCTTTTAACAACCTGGGGTCTGATCAGCTTTTCCTTTTTTCTAGTCGCACGTTATCCGAGTGTAGGGAGTGTCGCGATAGCCCTTGTGATTCTGGGGGGGCGGCACTTGGCTCTGGGGATCTTAATGCACGACGCAGCTCATTATTCCCTTTTTAAAACTCGACCTTTGAATGATTGGATTGGAAGTTGGCTTTGTGCTTATCCCGGACTTCAGGATCTGAGGGCCTACCGGAGGCACCATCTCCAACATCATAAGTTAGCTGGATCCAAGGATGATCCGGATCTTGATTTGGTCGAGGCCTATCCGGTGAGCCGAGCTTCGCTTTTTAGGAAAATGATTCGAGATCTTACCGGAATTACTGGCTTGAAGCGCCTTTACGGCGTCGGGTTGATGAATCTGGGCTTAATCGAGTACACGGTTTCGGGGCGGGTCGTTCGGATTGAGCAAAAAGGGGAACCCAGCTGGCAAATTATTCTGACCGGCTTGAAGAATGCGTCCGGCTGGATTTTGACAAATCTGGCACTTTGGGGCGTGCTCTGGGGCTTTGGGCATCCGCATCTCTATTTGCTGTGGATAATCTCGTACATGACCACTTTTAGCTTATTCATTCGCATTCGCTCAATTGCCGAACATGCCTGTACAGATGTTGGACTGAATCCCCTTCAATGCACCCGCACTACTCATGCTGGAATTTCGGCGCGTCTTACTGTGGCGCCCCATTATGTGAATTACCACTTAGAGCACCATATTTTGATGACCGTCCCAGGCTTCAGGTTGGCACAGATGCATCAGCTACTCAAAGAGAGGGGCGGTCTCGGCCAAGCTTTTCTTGCTAGCAGTTACTTTGAGGTTCTTCGCACCGCCAGCTCGAAATCTAGCTGATCTATCTTTGGTTTAAGATTAAGTTTACCGTGCTTCTCACCGTCAGGCTGAAGAAGAGATCTAAGACGCGGCTTCGTGATTCACGAATAGACTTTCTAGACTCTTCGCTCAGGGTACTCCAAATATGGGAAAACCCTTCAAGCTTCGTCGATTCAAATGGAAGAGCTTTGATGAGTCTTTCCAGTTCTTGGATAGAGACCTCGGGAAGTCTAAAATTCTTTAGGGCCGAAAGCTTGTCTGACGAAAAGATGCGCCCAGAAATCGCACCTAGCGCTTCAGAGACCGTTGAAGACCGGGGGCCGACGGGAACCTCCACTTTTTCCGTTGGCAAGCTTGGCGTACCGAAACGAAAGGAAGTTTGTTTGGTCTTCGTTCTGATTCCATCCTCTGAAAATGAGACAGAGGTCTTTTCGACGGAAAAACTCATGGGTGTTCCCCCTCGGTTAGATCGTAGAGAATATTTGGTCGTCGAATCCTTGAATTGAAAATCGGTACTCGCAAGGGGGGATTCGAACTCTGGGCCAGAGGCGTGAACCTGGGAGATGGGTGGTGAGGCCGGATCAGGAAGAGTGTCTTGCTGAAAGCGAACTGGCTTTTCGATCTTGGGTTGAGTCGTGGGTTTAACAGGGTCACTACTCATGTTGTCTAGAATCATCTGAACGTGTTTTTCCGTAAACGGAGTTCTGCCTTCTCTGAAGCCTAGAAAGGCTTCTTTTTTATGAGAGTTCGAGTCAAAACTAAGCGAGATTGCTACGGCGAGGTCTGGATCAAATGAAATTGCTTTTCCGATTAAACGTAGAGTCTGGATTTTAGTTTCAGGTAATCGAGCGAAGGAAAGGAGTTCTAACGCTACTTCGGGGGTAAGTTCGGGGTGCCGAGAAAGTAATTCAGGGATTGCTGATAGGAAATGATCTCCAGCTTTCCACAGGGTTTCCTTGGAATGGAAAATATTCTGCGCTGCTTTTCTCAGACCGGAGTCCTTAATCTTCAGGGAGGCTTCAAAAGCCTGACCAGGATTAAAACGGATTTTCTCGGCAAAAGCCTGGATGGCAGAGGAAATCTCGGTCTGCTCGTTTTCATGAATGAGCGCTAAGATAGAGAGTGCATCTTCTGCTGACACCGAATTTACATCCGGATGGGCCAAAAGAATGCGAATGGCCTCAACCAAGATGACCCCGCTACTCGAAAAGCGTTGAAAGAATCGAGGGGATAAATTTGCGGTTAGTCGAACTTTCGGAATCAAAACATTGAAGGCGATTAACCTAGCCTCGTTGGTCGCCATCTTGTTTAAGAGCTTCTCAACCTGATAGGCATCGAAGGTTACGTCTGCGAAAGCAGAAATTGCATGTAATCGGGCCTCGTCTTCCTCTAAGTACTCAAAGAGAATAGCTGCATCGGATGGGTCTATCGGTAGAGTTGGCCAGCTATCCAAGACTTCCAAGCGGGCTAGGTCAGACTGAAAGAGTCTATAGAGACGTAACCAAAAACTGGGATGAATGTTTTGGGCGGCTTTTGAAAGGTAACGCCTTCCAAAAACCTGGGTTAAAGTCTCATTGCTGACAGGAATTTTCCCGGAGCCAATTTCTGAGCCGGGCTTTTCAAGTCTTTCAAGAATGGCTTGAAGATCCTCAGAGGAATTAAAAATATCAAAGTTTAAAACCAGGTCGGTCACGTAGTCCTTACTGGCGAATAGGTCGAGCATTATGAAGAAAATGTCTTTTGAAAAACTCAGGTCAGACTTATCCGTCAGGTTAGCAGCTAAGATGACCAAGCGGCTAGCCTCATCAGGAACGGAAATCAGACTAGCCAGAAGGGTTTCGAAATCAGGTAGGTTCAGGGTTTTTGCTCTCAATGCTTTTTGAGCAGATCCCTTCTCGAGAAGAGAGGCGTCATTCAATGGAACCCCATTAATGGATTCGGCATCGTAAGGGACTCTTCCTCTCCATAGTTTCTGAGTCTGAATGATTTCTCCATCGACTCCCTTAATGTCGAGGGGGCGAGCGTTGAGAGTTGTTACTGAGGCTTCATTCGTAGCTGTGTCGTAAAGTACTTTGAAGGTGTCAAAGTAGATATCAAAAAGTTCTGCAAAGGCTGGTCTTCCCTCAAGAAGAAAAAATGCCAAAAAGAAAATGCCTACTGCCTTCAATCTTTGCACTGCCATACGACCTCGCTAGAGGTCAGCGAAAAACGGCGGAGTCTTTCATCTATCCTCTAATTCTGTAAAATCTGAGTTGAACTTGACGAGGTGTATAGCGAACAGAAGTTTTCTAGGCAAACTGAATCATTCGAATCCTAAGACTTGGGCTCGGGCACCGGTAGTATAGTAGGTCTTACCGGTAGTCTCGTCGGTAGACGCTTTGCCTTGTTGGATGATTTTTACGCCATCATCAATACAGTGAGTGTGTTTTTGGTAACAGGCGGCTAGAGCTTTGAAGAGCGCATCTTTACGAATCCCTTGGATCTCTAGAGCAGAGTGACCTACGGTGGAATTCCAACGGGTGTCCTGAGTAATAACGGACGCGGTGTCGCGCTTGGGTTCACCCTCCAAACCTTGTACGACCGCGCTGACTTCAGTCGAGCGCTGAACCTCCCCACCCAATTTTTTAACCTGATTGTGTCGTACTGTGGACACTGTTTTGATCTCGCATGCGGAATAAGATTTCAAGCACTCGGCAGTTGCGGTTTGAATCGCATTCATGGCGATTCCGTCCACGCTCAAAACATCCAAACTGGTCCGTGCGCTAGCTTCAGCAGAAGCAACGAAGGGATGAGCGGCAAAAGCGTGCGTACTGAACAAGCCGCCTAAGGCTGCCAAAAAACCGAAGTGAAAAGAAAACAATGCCAGCTTGGAATAGCCATTGGGAAACAAAATCATGCTCCACCCCTTCTTTGAAATCAATTTTCAGAAAATGAAAAAACGAAAACCCCCGAGTGATCCTGTGAGGAATCACCGAAGGTGATTTGAAAGCCCCACACCGACTATCGAGCGGGTGTATAGCTTTTGTTAGCGCGTCGCGCAAATTATTTTTAAAAAATTTCTGCGAGTTGACCAGATCCTCCCTCTTGTGTAAGGTTCGGGCCGTGTTTCAGCGTAATGATACAGAAGGGAATCTTCATGCTCTTCCTTGCTCGAAATGCCCGCCTCGTCCAAGAGCTTTTCGCCATTCTGGTTGCTTTTTTTATTGTTCAAAATGCTTTTGCCAATCCAGCTCAATGTAAAAAAATTCGATTTTCAGACGTTGGCTGGACAGATATTTCTGCTACCACGGCTCTGGCCTCAGTGATCTTAGATGCAATGGGGTACGAGACCAAAACGACTCAGCTATCCGTTCCAGTCACCTTTGTTAGTTTAAAAAATAAAGATCTAGATATTTTTCTGGGGAACTGGATGCCTTCGATGGCGGCTGACATCGCTCCCTACCAGAAGGATGGATCGGTGGAAACGGTAAGTACTCTACTCAAAGGGGCAAAGTACACGGTAGCCGTGCCCAAATACGTGTACGAAGCAGGGGTTCATTCTGTAGCCGACCTGAATAGAAACTCGGACCGTTTTCAACGTAAAATCTACGGGATCGAGCCGGGAAATGATGGAAATCGTCACATTCAAAAAATGATTTCGGACGGTGCCTTTGGTTTGTCGAGCTGGAAACTAATCGAGTCCAGCGAGCAAGCCATGTTGATGCAGGTTCTGCAGGCAGCCAAAAGGAAGCAGTGGATTGCGTTTTTAGGTTGGGAACCTCATCCAATGAATCAAAAGCTCGAAATGGTCTATCTAGAGGGTGGAGACGCTTATTTCGGTCCAAATAAAGGGAATAGTACTGTTTATATCAACTCTAGGAAGAATTATTCTGCTGAGTGCCCTCAGGTCGCGGCCTTTCTTAAAAAATACACGATGTCTGTTGAGTCTGAAAATGTCCTGATGGGGATGATCTTAGATCAGAAAATGGACCCTAAGGCAGCCGCTAAAAAGTGGATTCAGGGCAACTGGAATCATGTTGAGCCTTGGCTGAGGGATCTAAAAGCCCTTAATGGTGAGTCAGCCGTTGTGGCTGTGAAAAGGGCCATCTAGATGGGGACAAAAATTCCTTTAGGGGAGTGGATTCAAGTTCTCATCGGTCAATTGACGACTCATTTTGACAATCAATTTCGTGTTTTCTCGGATTCTTTGAGTCTGTGTTTGGAAAAAGCTGTGAGTGGTCTGGCTTGGTTCAATCCTTTATCTTTGATGGTAGGCTTTGTCCTTATTCTTTTCGTTCTTTCAAGAAATTGGATGAATGCTCTTCTAACTCTGCTAGGTCTCCTGCTGATCTTGAATCTCGGCTATTGGCACGAGACTCTAGAAACAGTTTCTCTGGTTGTCTTTGCTACGCTCATTTCTGCCGGTATCGGGATTCCAGTCGGGATTGTCGCTGCTCATCATCCTAAAGTTTATCGAATTCTGCAGCCTGTTTTGGATCTGATGCAGACGATCCCAACCTTTGTTTACCTGATTCCGACGCTTATGCTTTTTGGTCTAGGTATGGCTCCAGGCGTGATTTCTACAGTAATCTTTGCAATGCCTGCTCCGATTCGCATGACCTATCTTGGCATCAGTGGCGTTCCCCATTCTCTTCTCGAGGTGGGTGAAGCTTTTGGAGCTACTTCATGGCAGAGACTCTTTCAGATTGAGCTGCCCCATGCTCTGCCTACGATCCGAGCCGGAATTTCTCAGTGTGTTATGTTGTCGCTTTCAATGGTGGTCATTGCTGCGCTGGTGGGAGCGGATGGGTTGGGGAAGCCTGTGATTCAAGCTCTGAATACTGTCAATATCGCAAAAGGGTTTGAAGCCGGGATCGTTATTGTGATTGTTGCGATTATTCTAGATCGAGTTTTGATGATACGACCTCGAAGGAAGACACCAGTTAAACTCAATCCTGCTTTGGCCAAGGAAAATATTGGATGAATGATCCGACCTGCATCGAAGTCTCAGGCGTGGACCTCGTATTTGGCACTAGACCTGGCAAGGCTTTTCAAGAGCTTGATCAGGGAAAGGACCGTGACTACATTCAGAAAAAGAGTGGAATGGTCGTCGGTGTGCGAAGAGTCTCATTGGACGTTAAGCAGGGTGAGATTCTAGTGTTGATGGGGCTGTCTGGGTCCGGCAAGTCGTCTCTGCTGAGATGTTTAAATGGCATGAATGGAAGAGGCGTTGGAACCTTGCGTGGAAAAATCAAGTACACCAATCCTAAAACTTCTGAAACTTGGGATGTCATGACTTGCAGTTCAGAACGTCTTCGTCAAATGAGGCGGTATGAAATCTCGATGGTTTTTCAGGCTTTTGGACTGATGCCCTGGCGCACTGTTTTCGAGAATGTGGCCTACCCTCTAGAAATTCAGAAGACCCCGAAAGAAGAAAGGTCTGAGAGAGTACTTGAGAAACTCAAACTTGTGGGTTTGTCCGAATGGAAAGATCGCCTTCCCGAAGAGCTCTCAGGGGGAATGCAACAAAGAGTAGGACTTGCACGTGCTTTTGTAACCCAGGCACCCGTACTCTTAATGGATGAGCCATTTTCAGCACTGGATCCTTTGCATAAAAAGCACCTTCAAGATGAGGTCCTTTCTCTTCAAAGACAGCTTAAAAAAACGATTGTCTTTGTGAGCCATGATCTAAAAGAGGCCCTTAGAATCGGTAGCCGAATTGCGATCATGGACGGGGGCGAAATTTTGCAAATCGGTACAGCAGCTGAACTTGTAAGCAATCCGAGCTGTGAGCGAGTCAGTCGATTCACTGCGGAGATTTAGGCCGGAAGAGTTTTACTGTCTAAGCGGTCTTTTTTGCTGAGTGCTTCATAAATCAAGTTTTGAAAGTGCTGAATTCCTTTTTCCTGATTCAGAATCAGGCGTCCTTGAAAGGCAGGGTCTGCGTCCATTCCTCTTTGGACCGACTCACATAGGACGGTGTCTTCGGCTTGGACTTCATTGATAAAGGTGATTTTCTCTTGGGCTTCCTTTTCAGAGATCTCGTCATCCATAAAGAGTTCGAAAAGGAGCAGCGTGCGTCTTTCATGGATTGGAAAGACCATGTTCATGGATAGGAGGGCTGGACCAGGGTAGGTGTTCAACATAAAAGCGGGCCATACGTAAGCATACAGCCCATTCTTGGATTGATTTGAGGGAAAAGATGTTGATGGATGCGCGGCACCTTGTTGAATCGAGCCCCATTTTTGGAAGGTAATTCCATACTCCGTAAGGTCGATCACTTTTGAAAAACTTTTGTGGGCAATAGGACAGTGATAACACTCGAGGTAGTTCTCAACGATGATCTTCCAATTTGCTTCGACTTCGAACGAGGAAGTTCCGCGGAGTCTCAACCCCTGGAGAGGTGTTTGGTTTTCAATCAGATCCCGAGGCAGGGTACCGAGCGTTTCTTTCCAATTCGGGGCGTTCGCATCCAAACAGGCAAAAATCAGAGGTCCCAGGGTTTCCACGCGAATTTCAATAAGAGGAAAGTGATCCTTTTGAAAACTGGTCTCCTGATTTGAACGAGGGGCTGATTTCAACTGACCGTCTAGGTCCCAGGTCCAAGCATGGTAGTGGCACTGGAGGGTCTTACGATTCCCAGAACACCGACCTGGAAGAATTTCGGCTCCCCGGTGTCTACAGACGTTGACATAACCCCGTAGTTTCTCGGTTTCATCACGAAGAATAACAATCGGCGTGGAGCCTATTTTCGCTGTGAAATAATCCCCGGGCCTTTGGACTTGATCTAGCCTTCCGGCGTAGTTCCAGGTCTTTCTAAAAATTCTATCTTGCTCTAATTTAAAAAAAAATGGATCGGTGTACCAGTTTGCTGGCAGAGTAAACCCTTGAGCGAGCCTTCGATTAATATCAGATTCCACCGTTGCCCCCCGAGCCCTTCTTTAGATAGCAGAAAGAACCTTTCGGCCTGCTCTCGATAGTACCCGAGCCCGGAACCGAACCCAAGGCGTTAATGCAGCACTCTCGGCTTGTAGGTATACTGTCGAGGGGATTGGAAGTCCTGTGATCCAGGCTTTGGCTTGCTTAATAGATTCTGCAATTAAGACATCCAAGGGGTCTATTGTGCCGTCTTCATTGGATACGCTCGGCAGAATCACAGATTTGAGCTCGACGCCGCTTTCGATTAAAGATCGATAAAAACCATAAGCCCATAAATGAAACTCAAGAGGAGCGGGAAGTCCCAGCTCGCGAACAGCGTCTTCTAGCTCCAAGTACGGAGAGCCAGGCATACCTTCGATCTCTTGAAACCATTCCAGGTCCGGTTCAAATTTGGAGGCTGGGTCAGCGTGGGCCGCTTTCACTGGACTGGTTTCCTGGGACTCTAATATTTCAATAAACTCTTCTTCTCCAAAAAAAGCGGCTAGTCTCTTTAAGGTTTCCCCCTGAGTTTGAAGAAGAAAGATCAGCAGATCGACGAAACGCACCGGGTTTTTCGGGTTGGACCGCGTCATGGGGGCTATGTATCACCTCGTTCGAGAAGTTGTCTTTGAATATTTTAATTCCCACACGGGGTTCAGGTCTTTCGTAGCCCCTGGGAGGCTTGCTAACTGAGAGTCGAGTGTTTTGGGAGTCTGCCAATCAGGGTGCAGAATCAAAGTCCACGCGCCCCGCCAGACAATTTCTGAAGGTTTTCTTTCTTTTTTTGGTGATGGGGAGGTCGCTACAGGTATGGGATTTGCGCTATCTACCCAGAGGGAAATTCCTTTGGGCCAAAGAAGTTGCTGAAATTCCCGATGCCAGTTTTCCAATTCGTAGATTTGAATCGTGCAACTGAGGACCCAAAATTTCCAGCCCAGCTTTAAAGCTTCTGCCGCCATGGCTTGTTCCCAGGCACGATCTTTTCTACTCCAAAGATCGGGTGGAAACTTCTTTAGAAAGGCCTTTGGAAAGAGGGGATGTTCGTTCTTAGTTACGCCTTTATTCGCACCTTTTTTAGTTTCAGGGCTAAGTGTCGCTAAAATCGCATTTTCATCTTCTAGAATTTGAAATGCTTCGGTCTTTTTTCCAATAGCAAGTAATCGGGATTCTTCTGCGTGAAGCTGAAAACTGAGTTCGCGGAGCAAATGAAAGTGAAGGAGCCTTTCCTCCTCGAGTCCTTGACACGGTTTCCACCGATTCTTTTGGTTGTTCAGAAGACTTTCTGAGAAAGGATGTCTTAGGTGGAGCACCCTTCAGAGTCCTTTGGCGTTGATTTGTTCTTAATGATTGAAGTGGTTTTTCCTGGGTCTCTTCTAAAAAGTGCTGCAGCCGAACCAGAGGTCCGGGCTTGAACTAGCGCTTTTAGCATCTCCCGCTCTTTTTGAACCCGGTTGGCAAGACTTTGCTGAAGCGAGCTTGCTTTCTTGGGCTCGGGCTTGGCTATGGAGCCCTGGGCTGGGTGTTTTTGAAAATCATTTGAGAGAGGGAAAGTGGATGGAGCAGAATTTCTCGGTGCATTCTTCTTAGTAATTTCCGCCAAGAGTCGCCAGAGCTCAAAAGATCTTTTGAACTCGCTCCGGGGAAATCCCGCGTTTCTTTCGTACGCATTGGAAAGGGATAGAAGCCCAGTCCAGTCTAGTTTGGAATCGCTTAAGGACCTATCCAAAGAGGGATTCCTTTCAAGTGTTTGGCTAAAACTTCTGCCGTTGGGTTACCAAAGTCGGATCGAGAGATTCCTACTTTTTCAAACTTAAGGGAGGACAAGTTTTTCCGCATGCTATCAAGCGCGTCAGTCGGCAGGATGATTCTCTCGCCAGGGCTGGATGCGGGGCCTGCCCCTACAAGAAGAAGGTGGTAAACGGAGTTTTTGCGCCTAAGGGGAAGGTAACTGCATTCTCCAAGCTGTCCAGTGATCGCGCCAGATCGAACAGATTTGGAGACTTCTCCATGAAAGTGCCAATCCATCAAGCCGAGAAGCCCACAAGGAGGCCGCTCATTTTGATAAAAAGTGAGGACAAGAGTCTTGATTTGCCCCCCAAAAAGAGTTTGATCGACAGGTGTTTCGCCCACGGTGAAATGGTGTTCAGTCATTCCATTTTAGTTTAACTGGAAGGCTTCAACCGGTGCAAGCACTAAGCCTACACAGGAGCTGCACATCTTTCCTAGGCAAATCATGCCTCTGTTTTCAGATTAGCAACTTTAATTGCGTCTAGCACTCCATTAACAAATGAGGGTGTGTCTTCTGTCCCGAATGCCTTTGCTAGTTCGATGGCCTCATCGATGACGACCGTTTCCGGAACACTGCCCATCCGGGTCATTTCAAAAGTAGCCATACGGAGAAGGCTTCGGTCCACTGAGCTCATCCGTGCAACCTTCCAGTTTGAAGCATGCTTCTCTAGCTCAGAATCAAGTTTGGCCAGGTTGGCCAAAGTGCCGGCAACAAGCTCTGCTGCAAACTCTCTCAACGACTCTGGTACGGAAAAATGGTCAAAATGATGTCGCAAATCAGCTACAAGTGCGAGGTCAGTCGGTGGAACTTTCCCAGAAGCCAATGCATTGAGATCATATTGATATAGAATTTGAAGCGCGATTTCTCTCGCTCTATGCCGCGAATTCATTCTTTTACTCCCTGAAATTTCGACTACTCGTAGCGTCCGGTGAGGTTCCCAGGGCGTTTTGGGCCTGGGACGGACTGGTTTGAAGATTTCCTGATCCGACTCCTGGAATTTCAGGATGGGGTGCAGGAGCATGAAGCTCGGCAACGAACTCCTCCACATCTCTGAATTCTCGGTAGACAGATGCAAAACGGATATATGCCACTTTATCCAGTTCGTGGAGTTCCACCATCACTTTATGTCCTACCGTTTTCGATGGAATTTCCTTAAGGCCAAGACTCTGAATTTTTCTCTCAATTCTAGATAGAGTCTCGTCCAATTTCTGGGTTGCAACAGATCGCTTTTGACAGGCCTTCTTAAGGCCGTCTAAAATTTTTTCTCTGGAAAACGGCTCACGACGACCATCTTTTTTAATTACCACTGGCATTACTTCTTCGACACGCTCGTAAGTGGTAAATCTGGCTTCGCACTTTGGACACTCCCTACGGCGTCGGGTGAGGTCGCCCGTTTGATTCATGCGCGAATCAATCACTTTCGTATCGAGCGTTGCACAGACCGGACATTTCATAGGGACCTTAATTCATCACTCTATAGGTAATATTATTTGGCGTATCATGCCTTGTACGGGCTAAAAAATAAAGGAAAACCCTCACAGCTGAGGGGCGCCCAGACCGGCAGTCCTGAACGATCCTAAGCCTCAGTTAGAGGTAAAGTGGGAATTTTCCACAAAGCTCTTGAACAGCCGAATGGATCTGTCCCAGCTTCTGCGTGTCTCCGCGGGTCTGGATGCCTTGGTAAATCCACTTGGCAATTTGCTTCATTTCGCTTGGGCCCATACCTCGTGTAGTCACGGCCGGTACCCCAATTCGAATGCCACTGGTAATAAAGGGGCTTCTCTTCTCGTTAGGGACTGTGTTCTTATTGACTGTAATTCCGGCTTGATCCAGCCATGCTTCGGCTTCCTTGCCGGTAATGCTACCATCGCCGGTTGAGGCTAAGTCCACTAAAACAAGGTGATTATCGGTTCCATCGGTCACCAACTTAAATCCTTGATTCATGAGCTCTTCAGCCAAAGCCTTACAGTTTTTCAGGATATTTTTCTGATATTCGACAAAAGCCGGAGTGAGTGCTTCCCCAAAGGCCACTGCCTTAGCAGCGATGACGTGCATTAAGGGACCGCCCTGAATGCCTGGGAAAATCTGGGAATTGATCAGTTTCAATCGATCTTGTGTACAAAGGATCAATCCACCCCTCGGCCCCCTCAAGGTCTTGTGGGTAGTTGAGGTTGTGAAGGTCGCATGGGCAATAGGGGAGGGGTGTAAACCCGCTGCCACCAGTCCTGCGATATGGGCCATGTCTACGACGAAATGAATATTTTCCTCTCGAGCAATTTGGCCCATGACTTCAAAATCAATGATTCTGGGATAAGCGCTAGCTCCTGCAACCAAGACCTTGGGCTTTTCCTTTTTAACTTGATCGCGGATAGAGTCGTAATCCAGTCGATGGGTTTCAGGGTGCAGGCCGTACGAAGCTACCTGGAACATTTTTCCGCTAAAATTAGCGGGGCTACCGTGGGTCAAGTGTCCCCCATGGGACAAGCTCATTCCCATAAGTTTTTCGCCCGGAGCCATCAAGGCTAGGTAGGCGGCCATATTGGCCTGGGAGCCTGAATGGGCCTGGACATTAGCAGCCTGTGCACCAAAAAGTTTGCAGACTCTCTCTATAGCCAGGGCCTCTACCTGATCTACAAACTCGCAGCCGCCATAATAGCGCTTGCTAGGATAACCTTCGGCATACTTATTTGTCAGAACCGATCCTTGGGCTTCAAGCACCGCGCGACTGACATAGTTCTCGGAGGCAATTAGCTCCAGCCCTTGTTCCTGGCGTCGATGCTCTCTTTGAATTGAGTCAAAAATGGCTGAGTCTCTGGTTTTGAGCGAGCTGTTGAATTCGGTGTGAAGCTGGGTGTGGGACATGATTAGCTCTCCTCTGAGGTAGGGTTGCGTTCAAGCGCATGAATTTTTGTGATTCTCTGAGCATGTCTCGGGTTTTGACTAAATGGCGTTGTAAGCCAGATCTGCGCAATTTCGGAAGCGTACTCCGGAGCGAGAAATCGGGATCCTAGGCAGAGAACATTCGAGTTATTGTGTTCCCTGGCAAGCCTGGCCGCTACCGGATTTTCCAAAACTGCGGCACGAATTCCAGGAACTTTGTTGGCGGCAATACTCATTCCGATGCCGCTGCCACAGATCAAAATTCCTAGAGGAGCGTCCCCTTTGAGAATCCCGCGGGTGAGTTTTTCAGCAAAATCAGGATAGTCAACGGAGCTTTCGTTAAGAGGCCCGAGATCGATCCAGGTCCACTCGGGGAGTAGGGTTTGAAGTTCCCTCTTAAGACGGAGACCTGCATGGTCAGATGCAATTAAGACCTTTTTTGCCTGCACACTGTAGCCTTTCGTTTTAATTTTTTGATTAAACTCGGCCAACCACTAGCGTCGCGTTGGTGCCGCCGAATCCAAAACTATTCGTCATAGCAAAGTCAAACTTCTTATCCTGGGCATGATTCGCTGTAAAATCTAAGCCTAAAGCGGCACAAGCGGGATCAAGATTTTCAAGATTGATTGTCGGTGGAATCTTACCGTTCTGAATTGCGAGCAAGCAAAACATAGCTTCCAGTGCACCAGCAGCGCCCAGGAGATGGCCAGTCATCGATTTGGTCGAACTCACTTTTAAGTGATTTTTTGCGTCTGGAAAAAGACGAGCGATAGACTTTGCTTCCTCAACGTCTCCTACTGGGGTCGAGGTGCCGTGGGCGTTGACATAGCCAATTTGCTCGGCATTTAGGCCGGAATCCTTGAGGGCCATGCTCATCGCCTTGTAGCCGCCCTCACCAGACGGAGCGGTCATGTGGTAAGCATCGCCCGAAAGGCCATAGCCTAAAATTTCGCCATAAATCCTGGCGCCACGTTTTCTCGCAAACTCAAGCTCTTCAAGAATAAAAACAGCTGCGCCTTCTCCCATGACGAAGCCATCACGCCCAACATCAAAAGGACGAGATGCTTTCTCAGGGGCATCATTGCGGGTCGACAACGCCCGCATTGCTGCGAAGCCTGCAATTCCTAGTTTACAGATGACAGCCTCAGAGCCGCCCGCAACCATCACATCGACATCGCCACGTTGAATCTGACGAAAGCTTTCGCCTAAGCTATGAGCGCTGGACGCACATGCAGTGACGTTACAGAGGTTCGGTCCTTGAAGATCTAAAAGGATGCTGACCTGCCCCGAGGTCATATTGGGGATTGCTTGCGGAATAAAAAATGGGGTTACTCTACGGTAGCCCTTCGCTAGAAAGTCATCGTGAACGGCTTCAATTTCAGGAAGACCACCCATGCCTGCACCGATGTTGCAGCCCAATCGGTCTGGAGAAATCTGACTACGATAGGCATCGAGGCCCGAGTCCCCATAAGCTTCCAAAGCAGCAGCAAACCCTAAATGTGCAAAACGGCCCACACGCCTTGCGTCTTTTGCAGACGAGGCTTGGGTAACCGTTAAGCCGGGTTTAGGGTGAAATGGCCCGACAGCCCGAGTGACATCAAAGCCTTTGACTTCTCCGCTGATAGTCACTGGGCAATCGGTCAAATCAAAAACAGTTGTTCGAGAAATCCCAGAGCGCCCTTCAAGGGCATGGCTCCAGGTCTCGCGCGCATTTAGACCCAAGGGACTCACAGCACCGATTCCAGTCACTACTACACGACGTTTACCTGTTCGCTCGTTATGAAACGACGATCCCATGACTCGATTCTCCTTGTGGTCAGATGCGCAAATAATTAATGAGTCGACTTTGAGGAAATATACTTAATGACATCTCCCACAGTCTTCATCTTTTCTGCATCTTCATCTGGAATATCGAGATCGAACTCTTCTTCCATAGTCATAACCAATTCAACGATATCGAGGCTGTCAGCACCGAGATCATCGATAAAGGAAGCAGTCAAAACAACTTTTTCAGACTCAACCGCAAGCTGGTCACAAATAATATTTTTGACCTTATCTTCAACAGAAACGCTCATTTAAATTTCTCCTTCATTACATGTACATTCCGCCATTTACTCCAATGACTTGACCCGTGATATACCGACTGGCTGAAGATGCCAGAAAGGAAGCCACGCATGCAATATCATCTGGAGCTCCAAAAAATCCTAGGGGGACGCTGCGCAGAATCGCCTCTTTTTGAGGTTCAGTCAAGGCCCCTGTCATATCTGTAGCAATGAAACCAGGAGTGACAACGTTCACACGAACCTGCCGGCTAGCCAGTTCCTTCGCAACACTCTTGGTAAACCCAATCAGGCCCGCCTTTGCAGCTGAATATGCCGCCTGGCCTGGATTGCCGCTCTCGCCAACCACGGAAGATATTTGAATAATGCTTCCTGAGCGCTGCCGCATCATTTGTATTGCTGCGGCGCGGGTGCAGTAAATTGCCCCTTTTAAATCAACACTTAGCGTTTTTTCGAGATCTTCGTCCTTCATTCTGATGAGAAGAGAGTCAACTGTGATGCCGGCATTATTTACTAAAACACTTAAAGGGGCCTTCGTTTTTCCGATGGCCGCAATTTTTTCATCTACTTGTGTTGAATCTGAAACATCAAACCGACAAAGTTCACCGGATCCCCCGGCGGCAGAAATTTGATCAAGGACTTCACGGGCTTTGGCTTCGTTTGAGGTGTAGTTCACATAGACGTAAAAGCCATCTTTCGCCAAACGTAAGGCAATTGCGGCACCAATTCCTCTGGATGCCCCAGTGACAAGAGCCGTTTTGACTGCTGTGGTGTTTGTCATAAATTCAATTTCCTATCTAAAAATTAAACAATTATGATTTCAAAAATGCATCCAGGCTCTTGATTCCGGAAGAGTCGGACACATTTGCCAGGCTCAGGTTGCGTGAGGACTGTGTGGCAATACGCTTGATCAGACCTGTTAGAACCTTTCCTGGGCCAAATTCAATAGCTTTGTTGTAAGGGCCTTCTAAAAGAGCCATAACGGACTGCTTCCAGAGAACTGGGTGATCCACCTGTTCCTCGAGTAGTCCGAGCACCACGCCTGCCTCACCAGTGAGCCGACCTGTTCGATTCGGTACATACGGAAACAGAGGAGTGTTAGGTTTAAAAGCGGTTGCTTCAAAAACCTGGTGCATTCGATCGCGGGCGGGCTTCATCAGTCGGCAATGAAAAGGTGCACTGACCTGTAGGGGGATAGCCTTCCCTCCTGAAAACTCCGAGTCTGATTTCAAAAGTTCCAGGGCTTTTTTGACGCCATCGTCTGAGCCAGCAATCACCACCTGCCCAGGTGCGTTGAAGTTCGCTGGTTCCACTACGGCTTCTACTGGGGAAGTCGAGCCTTGTCTAATTCGGTCTTCATGGGCGAGCTCAGTTGCCTTGCTGCAAAGACGTTGGACGATAGCATCCTCCATACCCATCACGGCAGCCATGGAGCCGGCTCCCGCAGGCACTGCTCTTTGCATCGCGGCACCTCGTTCACGGACCCATCGAGTGGCAGTCGAAATTTCGAGGCTACCGTTGGCGACCAGGGCCGAGTATTCCCCTAGGGAGTGACCCGCAGTGACGCCCGGAGCAAAATCGAGTTCTTTTTGTGCAACACGAAACGCGGCGACAGAAGTCACTAGGAGGCAAGGCTGAGTATTTTCAGTCAGAGTCAAATCTGAAGCAGGCCCATCGAAGCAGAGCTTTTTCAGATCGACAGAAATGGCGTCGGATGCCTCTTCAAAAATTTCTCGTGCTATCGAAAAATTTTCATACAGATCTTTTCCCATTCCTACCGTTTGCGAGCCTTGTCCAGGGAACACTGCAATGACATTTGGAAATGCTAAACCAGCCATATTCTCTTTTCCTTAGTTCTTGATCCCCGATTACCACCTTAACAGGACTGATCCATAGGTCAGGCCCGCACCAAAAACGTCAAAAAGGATGATTTGACCTTTTTTGATCCTACCGTCGCGAACTGCCTCATCAAACGCGCTAGGGACAGTTGCAGAGGAGGTGTTTCCATAGCGATCAATATTGACCAGAACTTTCTCCATTGGAAAGTTTAGTCTTTTCGCCACGGCTTCAATAATTCTCAAATTTGCCTGGTGAGGGACTAACCAATCTACCTGACTCAGATTAATCTGATTTGACTCAATTGCTTTCGCAGCGTAATCGGCCAGAGTCCGAACCGCCGACTTAAAAATTTCTTTGCCTTTCATCTGCATCTTATGAAGATTTTGGGCCAAAACTTCGGGAGTGGTTTCCATTTTCGAGCCACCGGCAGGAAGATGGAACAAATCCCAAAGAGTTCCATCGCTCCCTATGTGGGTCGAGAGAATTCTTTGAGAAGCATTTGCTTCAGTCCGCTCTAGGATTGCAGCGCCAGCACCATCACCAAACAAGATACAAGAAGTTCGATCCTGCCAATTTGTGAAAGTGCTGAGGACATCAGCCCCAACAACTAAGATCGTCTTTGCTTGCCCCGTTCGGATAAACTGATCTGCCACAGACAGACCGAAAATAAATCCTGAACAGGCTGCATTAACGTCAAAGGCTGCGGCTTTGGAAGCTCCAAGTTTCTTCTGTAGGAAGCACGCTGTAGACGGGATCAAAGTATCCGGAGTACACGTCGCATAGATGATCAGATCGATCTCATCTGCAGACTTTCCAGCCATTTCCAATGCTCGCTTAGAAGCAGCGAATCCCAAAGAAGAGTTACATTCATCTTCATTGGTTGGGTCAGAAATTCGGCGCTCCCGAATTCCCGTTCTTTCCAGAATCCACTCGTTAGAAGTCTCTACGGTCTTCGAAAGTTCGTCGTTTGATAGTCTTCGAGCTGGAAAGGCCGAACCTACCCCACTGAGTCGAGTGCTAAAAGCGTACCCGGTTTTCAAATTTGTCACGGCAAAAAAGTCTTAGGCTTGAACTTCTTTGGTCTGAGGAGCAGGAAGAATCTGTTTCCCCGCATACTGTCCACACTTACAAACACGATGGGGACGGGTGGGTTCATTGCAGCTGGTGCAATTCACAACCGCAGTTTTACCAAGCTTGTTGCCTGCAGCAAATCTGCGCATATTTCTACGACTCTTAGATACTTTTTTCTTTGGTACTGCCATTTTCGGTCTCCTTAAATTTTAAAGTCCCTGAGGACTGAAAAAGGACGTCGCTTCTCAATCTTGGCGCATGCACAGCGACCTTGATTGAGATCCGTCCCGCACTGCGAGCAAATCCCTTTGCAGGTTTCCTTGCAAAGAGGTTGAAACGGAATCTGAAGCTGAAGCTGCTCTTTTAGCACATCAGCTAGATCAATGAAATCATGAGATAGGTAAGTTATGTCTAAATCTTTGCCTTCAGCAATAAGGTCGTCGTCTTCAGGGTTGTGCGCGTGTCTAGCCCAACCATGGTTCTGTCCAGCCGGCCGGCCGGCTTCGCGAGAGTCATTGCTTTGTTTCTGAAGATATCCCACTCCGGCCATGACAGGATCTTTACAAAAAAGGGCTGAAAACGTTGGATCGCAGGGGTAGGCGAAGGAGCCAGCGCAACGACTACACATGAGCTCAACATGAGTCTGAATTTTCCCGCTGATCACCACCACGCCATCAACTTTTCTAATTGAAAAGTGGGCGCGAATCGTCCGGGGCGTTTCACGAGAGGCAGGAGGGCTGAGAAATGATTCTTTCCCTTCAGGGTGCTCATCTATGTTGAGAACAGCTTGCTTGACCCAACTATCCGCTTCCGAAAAGTCGAGGTCTTTCCCCTGTTCTGTAATTTCATTTAAGAAAACTTTCATTCTTTAACCCCGGCGCCCGTCCTGGAATGTTTACCAGGGGTTAGGGCTACCAATCTATAACTGCTCTAAGGTGTCGGACATTAACGTCACGTGGGGGTTCAGTCAACCCCTAAGTCTGGAGTTGGCTTAGATCTGCCAGAGAACTCGACGGTGGCTTAAAATTCCAGGCCGGAGTTGGAGCATCTCAAGCGGGTTAGTGGTGATATAGGCCAAGGCTCTGCGAAAGACGGCTTCTACTGGGGTGTTGTGTCGGTAACAGTACCCGTAGAGCCACTCAGAAAATGAAAGCGGAAGAAGTTTTGATCCTCCGGCAAGAGCCCCAGAGGGAAGGCGGCATGCGCCGTCCTGGATTCGTACCTCTAGTGGACCAAAAACACCCTTTCCTCTAGAGCGAACCCCGCCTGGTGGGATACAATCAGACACAAAACAGACCCGGTTTTGCGGGTGGATTTGGGTTGTCCAGTCTAGCACCCGCCCGCTGACATGGACCTGATCTGGAATGAGCTCGATCCAAATCTTTGGGTTTCCCAGGGCTGCACCTAAAACGCCCGGATCTCTGTGATGAAACGCCATGGCATTCCAAGCGTGGGTTACACTACAAATCCCTTTTTGAAAAAAAGCTGCCGCCTGCACCTGTCCAGCAGAGGTGTGCCCAACACTCAGGCGAATTTCATTTTCTTTAGCGAATTCAATCAGTCTTAATAAGTCCAATCGGCTGATTTGCTCAGGAGCTAGGGTGACAATTTTAAGGGTTTTTTGGCTTGCCCTCCAAAGGGATAAGAACTCTTTCCAGTTGAATCGGCGCACAGTTTTTTTGGGATGGGCACCACAGGCATGCGGTGCGATAAATGGACCTTCCAGATGGATGCCTAGAGGTTGGGCTCCAGGGTGTCGCTCACGGCGGATCCATTTTCCGAGCTGAGCTACTGTTTCTAACAGTGTAGGTTCCGGCGCCGATAGGGTGGTTGGGCAAAACCCGGCGACCCCATGCTTCCAAAGCTCGGCAGAAAGTTGATCTAAGTCTGTGAGACTTGCTGACATCAAATCAACCCCAAAGGCCCCATGGAAATGGATATCGACCGCGCCTAAAGATTCCACCTCTTTGGCTGTTAATTTCGGTTGAAATTTCCTCGCAAATGGGGCGTAATTCCCTCCGGTTTTAAGCGATTTCAGCAGTTTAATCTTGACTGTAGTGGTGTGGCGTGACACCTCTACAGCGTACCATATTCAAAAAAGGCCTGAAACGAATAACGTTTACGGTCTTGGATAGAGACAAAAGAGAGATGAATACAAAATCAACTCGAAAAGTGGCTGGGTCTGTGTCACGGACTGCGAATACAGGTCGAGACAAAAAGAAAGTCCAAACAGGGGCTTCCGTGGCTTATATGGGCTCTCAGAAACCTCCAGCTAAAGGGGTAAAAAAGCCTTCGAAGCTTGAGAGTATTAAGACTTTGGTTTTTGGCGGTAAGAAAACAGCTGCGTCGAAAGCTAAATTTAAAACAGCGGCGCCGGTTCAAAAAAAACCGGCGGCAAAACCAACTAAAAAAGAATCAGCAGTTTCTAAGGCTTCCTCAAAAATGAAAGCAACAGCAGTACGGACAGGTAAAGAAAATTCATCAGCAAAGTCGGCGATTCTTCATGGGTCCCGAGGTCACCATGGTGTGAAATCCCAGTCGGTGAACTCCTTGTTGCCCTATGTGAATTCATTAGGGGAAACGGTATGTCGTGAAGTTGCTTGTGAAGGGCTTGCCACATCCGGGGGTTATTGCCGGCTTCACTACATTAAAAATTGGAAAAAAATTAAACGCAAGGAAACCATCCTGCGTGAAAAGAAGCTCAATCAATACATTGAAGAGCTTATTCTGAAGTATCCAGACAAATACATCGAAGCAATTCGTCAAGACCTGGCCAATGACAAGGATTTTGCTAAAGTCATTTACGACCTTGATCTAGATGAGTCTGTGGATGATTTCGAAGCCGAAAACGCAGAGTCGGTGGATTCTCTCATTGATACCATAAAGAGAGATTTTGATGACGAGACCGAAGCTTTCTAAGGTGTTCTGAAGTTTCGGATTCAAGTGTCTTTTCATGGGGTTAAATATACCTTATTGACTTATTACCTTTAGCATAATACCTCTTCTTTTTGAATTGAGGTATTTATGGGATTGAAGCTAAGAGTTTTGAACGTAGTGGTTGTCGCGCTTGCCTTTTTGGGTAGTGTGGCTTGGACTCCTCTTCAGTTTCAAGGACGATTGGTCCCTGTCGTAAATAACCTAGCTTTAGACCCAAAAGTCGCTGCTGATGTTCAGTGGGGCGAAGAAATTCAAATTCAGATTGGCATTTTTCAGAGTCTGGTTGAGTCTGGTCAGTTTTTAAAACTCGATTTTCAAGACGCAGAACAGACTTGGATTGACGGGATGATCAAGTCTGCTGATCTTTCTGAAGTATTAGAGGCGTTGAAGGCTATCTCTGGCAGAGCGCAAAACTTGAAGAAGACGGATGACTTAGAGGTAGCGTTGAAATTGAGTCGAAATCAGTTTCGGGATCGGGCTGAAGACGAATTCTTAATGGATACCGCGAAAGTTCTTGGCTCTAGTGCTGTCGAAGTCGAAGCAGCAGTCGCAGCAGTCTATCCCCTCGTAAAAGATTGGGTAATGGAGGAGGCGATTTCATGTTACTTGCGGATGAAAGACCAACTGGATTCTCAAAATCCGGAAGATCGTCTTTATTTTGCTGAGCGTTTGTTAGGTCAATTGGATCAGACTTTTGACATGATGACCGAACGTTTGGTTCACGACGGAAAAATTCAAGCCATCTATATTAAACCGCTGTACTTGAAACTGAAGAAGGACGAAGACTTTTCCCTAGATTCACTCCGGTTGTTTGCCGAGTCCTTGGATCCAGTAGCCTTCGCGAGTCGTAACAATGCAAACCCAGCCGCTGCTGATGTTGCCGGTCCTGGTAAAAAGGAAACGAAAAACTCTCCAAACCTTCTCGCGCTACCAGCGCCTCCCAAAAAAGCAGCCAATCCTCCTGTAGCTCTCAAAGCAGATAAAGAAGAACTTTCGTCTGAAGAAAAAGAAATCGATATTGAAGAACTTAGAGCGAGAGTCTTAAGTCTATTAGGAACCAATGTTCCAAAAGGGTTTCAAGATTGGACCGCCGAAAGACTTCAAATGACTTTGGCAAGACTGACCACGGCGAATAAATAACACCTAGCTCCAACTCGGTAGCTTTACTAATTCGTTTGGGGCTTTTTCGTTTTGGGTCCTGTAAAAAACAGGTCTTCGGTTGCTTTGCTTTCGTTTTCGGAGTTTTTCTTAAAGTCAGGATCATTTTTAGCAAGCCACTCATCCGCTTGCTGATCTACTCGTAGATTTGCTTTATCGACTTTGACGAAAATGTCGCGGCGATCTGTCTCGTATTTGGTCCATTGGAACGGAGCGTCTTCTAGAGCAGAAAGAGATTCATCAGCGACTTGTTCTAGTTTTTCAGGCTTATCGGCTGAAATGATCTCATTCACAACCCCAGCCAAGGTGTCCACACAAGCCGACAGTAAATCCTGAACGCTAGGGGCACTTGCTTTTGGGTCGAAATCGGCACTAGCGTACCATGTTGTTGCTGCTAGGGTTTGGTCACTGGCAAGGCATACAGCCAAGACAACTTCGTCCGCGTAAACTGCTCCATCGATTTCAAAACGCGAGTTAGGTCGGAGTTTGCAGTAGGCGTCCAGGCCTTCTTTGAAATGGTCACCGAAAACTTCCCTGACCATCTTGAGGTAGTCCTGAGGCAGCGGGCTTGACTTAGATAC
Organism: Bdellovibrio sp.; assembly: GCA_016185105.1. GTDB lineage: Bacteria > Bdellovibrionota > UBA1018 > UBA1018 > UBA1018 > JACPOE01. The sequence continues at coordinate 18,284 of JACPOE010000009.1, read as the reverse complement.
CGACGTTTTTCTTCTTTCCATATACTACAAAATTCCACGTGGGAGGTTTTCTAGGCGAGGAAGCTCTTCAAGTTGAATCTTGATCTCCCGAGGCTTAAGGTTTCCACGATAAACCTTAACGGTAACTACTTCGTCGGGCTTATGCTTTGCAAGGAGTTTTTCTACATCGTTTGTTTCATTTGTTTCAACTCCGTCAATCTCAAGCAGAATATCGCCCTGCCGTAGACCCGCCCGGTCTGAAGGGGCTCCTTGGACTAGGTTAAAAATCAGGACCCCTTTTTCAGTTGGGATACGGTAGTAGTGCTGTAATTGTGGGGATATTTTTTCGCCCAGGATGCCCAGCCAAGGTCTAGGAATTCTGCCGTACCGTTTTAGATCTGGTAAAAGCTTCACTGCCTCGTTGGTTGGGATTGCGAATCCAAGGCCACTGCTTTGACCTGTCTGAGAATGAATAGCTGAATTGATCCCGATGACTTCGCCCCGAATATTAAAAAGGGGGCCTCCGCTGTTTCCGGGGTTAATCGAGGCATCTGTTTGTAAGAAATTGTCGAAGGGACCAAGGCCAATGGTCCGATTCTTTGCGCTGATGATCCCACGCGTGACAGTGTTTTGCAGCCCGAAGGGATTTCCAACTGCGACTACGGTCTCGCCGATACGAACTAAATCCGAATTCCCAATGACTACTGGCTTGAGGTTTGCCGGGATCTTTCGGTTGGAATCCCAGAGCTGAAGCAGAGCAAGATCCATTTTCTCGTCTTTACCAACAATTTTTGCTTTGAACTGGCGCTTGTCAGGCAGGGTCACCAAAACTTCAGTGGCCTGTTCGACAACGTGATTATTGGTGATCACGTACCCATCTTGGTCAATGATGAACCCAGAGCCCAGCGAGCTTTGCTTGCGTTCTGCGGGCATCCCCCAGAGGCGCATAAACTGGTCCATGCCATAAACTTGATAGTTGATCACGGTGACCGAACTAATGTTCACCACCCCAGGAGAGACTCTTTCGATCATATCTGGCAGAGCATCATAATAAGCGTAAGAAGTCGCCACTGCAGCAGCCGGGGGTGGTGCAGAGGAGGGGCTGGGAGGGGATAAAGGGCTAGCTTCCGAAGGTGCTACAGCCGGAAGTGAACTTCCTGCATGCACCCAGTTTGATTTCGGAAAAAGTTTATAGCCTGTGAAAGATAGACCTAAAACGACCAAAAAAGCCAGAATAGGGCGTCGATTCATAGGTCCACTTTTTAAACCGGCCAGACGCCGGTGGCAAGATGAAACGATTACTGAAGTCTGATTGTCAATTAAAACAGTCGTAATTCTTTTGAAATTTGCTCCAGCAGCAGTTAGTTTGACGCTCACTTAAGAACCTTAATCCAAGGAGAATTTATGAACGAAGCGGTCATAGTCGGAGTAGCCAGAACAGCACTCGGTAGTTTTCAAGGGGCCTTGTCTTCTTTGCCAGCGCCGAAGCTGGGAGCCTATGCGATTGAGGCCGCTTTGAAGAGGGCCGGATTAACTCCGCAGGACGTTTCAGAGGTGATTCTTGGAAATGTGTTGACCGCAGGCGAAGGTCAAGCCCCGGCAAGGCAGGCAGCGATTTTTTCTGGACTGCCTAAGTCTGTACCCGCTCTGACTCTCAATAAAGTTTGTGGAAGCGGAATGAAAGCAGTCATGCTTGGTGTTCAATCGATTCTTCTTGGAGACTCCGAAGTCGTAGTCGCCGGTGGGATGGAAAATATGAGCATGGCTCCCTACCTCATGTCCGGTGCGAGAACTGGTTTTAGAATGGGACATCAGACCATGGTGGATTCTATGATTCTAGATGGTCTTTGGGACCCCTATAATCAGCAGCACATGGGAAACTGTGCCGAACTTTGTGCGCGTGAAAGAAAGTTTTCCCGACAGGAGCAGGATGACTTTGCGGCTGAGAGTTTTCGCAGGGCGCAAGCAGCTCAAAAGGCCGGGAAATTTCAGAATGAAATTGTATCCATTGAGATTCCAGGGAAAAAAGGCGATGTCCAACGGGTCGATTCAGATGAAGGACCTGGTAAAGTTCAGTTCGAAAAAATTCCTACATTGAAACCAGTTTTTGACAAGCAGGGGTCGGTTACTGCAGCCAACGCTTCCACTATTAATGATGGCGCAGCAGCACTTGTTTTGATGTCTGCTCAGGCTGCTCAGAAAAAAGGTCTAAAACCTTTAGCTCGAGTCGTGTCCTACGGAAGTCACGCTCAGGACCCCGAATGGTTCACAACAGCTCCAGCTGATGCGATGAAAAAGGCGCTGAAAAAGGCTGCCTGGAGCGTCAGTGATGTTGACCTTTTTGAAGTGAACGAGGCTTTTGCCGTGGTGGCCCTTGCCGCACAGAAAGATCTTGGGATTCCTCACAACAAGCTCAATGTGTGGGGTGGCGCCATCTCTCTCGGACATCCAATTGGAGCTAGCGGTGCGAGAATTTTGGTAACTTTGCTTTCAGCTCTTCAGGACAGGGGACTAAAGAAAGGCATCGCAGGAATTTGTATTGGTGGCGGTGAAGCCACTGCGATTTGTGTCGAACGTCTGGGATAGGAAAGGCATCCAATGGTAAAAAAAATTAAGACAGACGCTAGGGAAGCGGTTCAGGATATTTCGGACGGTGCTGTCCTCGCGATTGGTGGATTTGGACTTTGCGGAATACCGGAAAACTGTATTGCGGCTTTGGTTGAAAAAGGGGTGAAGAATTTGACCTGTATTTCAAACAATGCTGGCGTGGATGATTTTGGAATTGGTCTCCTGCTGCAACGGGGTCAGGTTCGTAAGATGATCTCGAGTTATGTTGGCGAGAATAAAAAGTTCGAAGCTCTTGTCTTGTCCGGCGAGCTTGATGTTGAGCTGACTCCTCAGGGCACATTGGCGGAAAAGCTCCGTGCTGCGGGTGCGGGAATTGCGGCTTTCTATACCCCAACTGGAGTGGGGACCCCCGTCGCTGATGGTAAGGATACTCGGGAATTCGATGGACGTACCTATGTTCTAGAGAGGGCGTTGAAAGCTGATTTTGCGCTCGTCAAGGCCTGGAAGGGTGATGCGATGGGAAATTTAGTTTTTCGCAAGACCGCTAGAAACTTTAACCCTGTTGTCGCGACAGCCGGGAAGATTACTATAGCTGAGGTTGAAGAACTTGTTCCTGTTGGCGCATTAGATCCCGATCAGATTCACCTTCCTGGAATTTATGTAAAGAGAATTTTTAAGGGTGTGAATTATCAAAAGAGAATTGAAAAACGGACGGTGCGAAATGGCTAAAGGTCTAGGCAGAGAACAAATTGCACAGCGAATCGCGCAAGAACTTCAAGATGGGTATTATGTCAATTTAGGAATTGGAATTCCGACTCTGGTAGCGAATTACATTCCTAAGGGAATGACTGTAATTTTGCAGAGTGAAAATGGACTGCTCGGCATCGGCCCGTTTCCCTCGGAATCAGAGGTTGATCCCGACTTGATCAATGCTGGCAAGGAGACTGTGACCACTATGCCAGGGTCTTCTTTTTTTTCCAGTGCAGATTCTTTTGCCATGATTCGGGGTGGTCATGTGGATCTTACCGTACTAGGGGCCATGGAAGTGGATGAAAAAGGTAGTATTGCGAATTGGATGATTCCTGGAAAAGTAGTTAAAGGCATGGGCGGTGCTATGGATCTAGTTGCCGGGGCACGCAATGTTATTGTGGCTATGCAACATGTCTCGAAAGAAGGAGTGAGTAAGATTCTTCCTAAGTGCACTCTGCCTCTTACAGGGATTGGCGTCGTCAAAAAAATTGTTACAGAGCTAGCGGTGATTGAAGTGACCTCGGATGGTCTGAAGCTGCTGGAAAGGGCCCCGGGAGTTTCAGTGGAAGAAGTTAAAAAAGCTACCGCAGCTAAACTGATTGTGCCTGCAGACGTCCCCGAAATGCGATTTTAGAGAAAGGGGTCGGGCTAGTTTCGGCAACGGATTTTGAGCTATTCACCTGCTGAGGCTCCTTCTCCGCGTGGGTCAGCGACTCCCCAGACTCTTCCATTCGGGTAACGCCTAATGGCGTGAATTAGGCCTCTAATATTCCATTGACCAAAGGTGTACCCTTTCTCTTTAAGAGCTTTGTGGGTTTCTAGCGTAAATCCGTTGGTCTCTAGTACAACCGCCTCGGGTTTCCACTGGTGATGAAATCGAGGGGCTGCCACAGCATCAGGAAGTGTCATATTAAAAACCAGATGATTCAAAAGAGAGAGGTAGACCGAGGTTGGAATCCGGGGGCCACCGGCCGCTCCGATGACGATTTGATTATTACCTTCTGCGTCTCTAAGAATAGTAGGGGTCATTGAGCTGAGGGGTCTCTTGCCAGGCTGAATCGCGTTAGCCTCGTCTCCGACCAGGCGAAACAAATTCGGGGTGCCGGGGTGTACACTGAAATCGTCCATTTGATTATTCATGACGACTCCGGTACCTGGGGGGACAAATCCCGACCCCCAAAAGTCATTTACGGTTGTCGTTAGAGCCACTGCGTTGCCATCCTTGTCGATGACGGACAAATGGGTAGTGTGTTCAGGTTCATTTGGGATTTCACCGGGCTCTTTAGGAAGCGACGCTTTCGCTACCCGAAAGGTTTTCCATCTTTCATCCAAGTATTCTGGTCTCAGTAGGTATTTCAGGGGGTTTGCAACAAAGTCAGGATCGCCATAATGGTGTGCTCGGTCTGCAAAAGCCAGTGACATGGCATGAATGATCGCGTGCATACTCTCGGGTGAGCCTGGACCATTTTTAAACGCACCCATTTTATTGGCTCTGTCCGTGTACGCTAAGAGTTGAAGCAAGATTCCTCCGCCCGAGGATGGGGGAGGCATAGTTACAACGTCCCAGTCCGAAAAGTGGCCGTGAAGCGGGGTTCGTATTGTCGGTTTGTAGTTCGCAAGGTCCTGAAGGCTTAGAATTCCACCCCCGCTTTGAATTCCATGAGTTATTTTTTTTGCAACTTCGCCGGTGTAAAAACCTTGAACTCCTTTTCTGGAAATAGCTCGCAAAGTATTAGCTAACTCCGGTTGTTTAATAATAGTTCCAGCCGGACAGGGGACGGTTTGGGAGTTCGTGCCTCCTTTGCATCCAAAGATCTTTCTTGCAGCCGGGTTCATAAAATCCCAGCGTGAATAGGCCGAGCTTTCAGACTGAGGTGTGAAGAGGTATCCGCGCTCGGCAATTTGAATAGGCCGGTGAAGCAGTTTTTGGCGTTGTGTTCGACCAAATTTTTCAAGGGCGAGCAGGAGTCCTGCGGGCACGCCGGGAACACCGCTTGCCAGGGTGCCATTTTGAGACAGGTCAGTGCGAGAAGTCCCCTCTTTGTAGTACATGTCTCTAGTGCTGGCCCCGGGCGCTTTTTCTCGGTAGTCAATGACCGTACAAGGAGAGGACGTTTTTGCTTTTGCCTTGGGACAGTAAAGGAGAAATCCACCGCCTCCTAGGGATGCAAAATGAGGTCGAGTTACTGCAAGGGCGAAGGCCGTTGCGACCGCAGCATCAACTGCGTTTCCTCCTTGTCTTAGTATTTCGGCTCCCCATTCGGAGGCGACCTGGTCGTCTGAGACCACCATTCCTCGTGTGCCAATTCCGGGCGTGTAGCGGCTGCGCGTTACGTCTTTAGGGCCGCCCGGCGTGTCCAGTGGGCTTGGGATTTCAGAAAAAGCAGCTGCGTTAAGGAACAGAAAAACTAGACCTACGCTAAAAAGCGTCCATCTCGTTGGTTGAGCCATGGGGGGATCATTTCCCAAACCAACTCGAGTGTCCAATTTTTTTCCAAGCCTCTCGCACGTGTGGTATTTGGGCCGAATGCAGATGATGAATCAAAAGGGTGATACTTCCGCTAATCAAACTAAATCAAAACTGGGTGAGTCTCAGAATAGCTATGGAGGAATTCTTCAGCCTCAAGGTTTTCCTCCGCTTCCCGCAGATTGGGAATCTGAATGGGAGACCCTCGCAAGTTCGGATGGAGCTCTGCAACTCTTTGGAGTTTTGCATCATAAGAAAAACTGGAAGACTCCAAAGGTGCTGGTTGTTCTCCACGGCTTAGGGGAACACGGGGGCAGGTACCTTCATCTTCCTCATTATCTGCAAAATGAAGTAGACGCTATTTACTGTTTAGATCATCGCGGACATGGACGTTCTGAAGGCTTAAGGGGGCATGTTGAAGACTTTGATTTGTACTCGGATGATGCGGCATTAGTGATCAGCCGTTTGGACGAAATGTTGAAAAAGCGTTTTGGCCATTCTGAGATCCACTTACTGGGGCACAGTATGGGGGGGTTAATTGGTCTTAGAACTTGTTTGAAACATTCCACATTACCGCTTCTTTCTGCGACAATTTCTGCGCCCCTTCTTGGCATTCGAATGAAAGTTCCGCCTGTGAAAAAAGCCCTAAGTGGATTTTTGGCGAAGACCTGGGGATCCTTGCAACTGACCTCAACCTTGGATCCTTCGCATCTTTCCCATGATTCTGAAGTGGGTCAAGCCTATATGAAAGATCGGTTGGTTCATTTGAAAGTGACGCCGAAGTTCTTCGTTAGCCTCGAAAGTGCTATGGCGGATACTCTGAAACGGGATTCAGGATTTCATTTTCCAATGTTATTGATTGTTCCGATGCAAGATAAGATTGTCGACTCGGATGTGGCGCTCGAATTTTTTAGGAATCTTAAACACCGAGAAAAAGTTTTGAAGACGTTTGCAGATTCGTTTCATGAACCCCTTAATGAGGTCAATAAAGAGGAAATCATTGGCGAGATCGGGAAATGGATCCACGCGCATCCCTTTGTTCAGAAAGCAGTTTAGATCACAGTATCCTGGGGCCCGTGAGCATCGTTTTTATTTGGGAAATCAACTGTGAAATGAAGGCCACGGCTTTCTTTTCTTTTTGAGGCACACTCGACTATTAGTTCTGCTACCGTAAGTAGGTTTCGCAACTCAATGAGATCTCGGGTGAGCAAAAAGCCCCAATAGTATTCGTTGATTTCTTTTTTTAGAAGCTCCAGGCGCCTTTTTGCTCGCTCCAAGCGACGGTTGCTTCGCACAATTCCGACGTAGTTCCACATTAGACTTCGAATTTCCCGCCAATTCGCAGCGATATCGATTTGTTCTTCCAGTTCAACTGCGTGGCCTGTGTCCCATTGAGGAATAGGGGGGAGATCCAAAACCGGCGGTGAACTTTTTAGCTTCACCTGGGCTTTTTCAAAAACACGTTGCGCAAAAACAACAGCTTCTAAAAGCGAGTTGCTGGCCAGTCGATTTGCACCATGAAGCCCCGTGCAGGCGACTTCGCCCAATGCAAATAGGTCTTCCAAGGAAGTTTCTCCGTATTCATTCACTTGCACTCCACCGCAGGTGTAGTGCGCGGCGGGGACCACGGGAATAGCTTGAGTTGTGATGTCGATTCCATATTTTAAACAGGATTCATATATGTTTGGAAACTTCGACTTCAACTCATTTCTGGGAATTGAAGAGCAGTCTAGTAAGACGTTTTTGTCACCGCTTTTCTTCATTTCAATGTCGATCGCTCGTGCCACAATATCCCGAGGTGCAAGCGAGCCAAGCGGGTGGTGGTTTTTCATGAACTCTTCGCCAGACAAAGTCCTGAGCACTGCGCCTTCACCTCTGAGAGCCTCAGAAATGAGAAAGGTCTTTGCTCCGGGATGATAAAGACACGTCGGGTGAAATTGGACAAATTCTAGATTAGAAACGGAAGCGCCAGCTCGGTAGGCCATTGCAATTCCATCACCCGTGGCGGTGTCGGGATTTGAAGTATAGAGATAGACTTTGCCTGCACCCCCAGTGGCAAGAACCGTCAGCCTCGCATCGAGAGTCAGCACCTGGCCTGTGGCAGTGTCCAGTACGTAGGCTCCAAGACACCGTCCGTTTTTCACTCCTTTTTTAAACGCTTTACCCTCCGTGATCAGATCAATTGCCACATGGTTTTCGAGAATCCGAATATTTGGATTTTGAGAGACTTGCTGCAAAAGGGCCTTCTCGATTGCCCACCCAGTCATATCATCGGAGTGGAGGATTCTTCGCTGGCCGTGCCCGCCCTCTCGGTGCAAGTCGAAGACTTCAGTAGGGTCCATTGCATCTGATGAGGTGGCTGAGTCAGTAGGGGCTAAATGAGACTTGGTGAATTCAACTCCCAGATCAATCAGCTCTTGAACGCGAGAGGGTCCTTCTCGAACACAAAGGTCCACAATATCAGGATGACACAGTCCGGCACCTGCAATAAGGGTGTCTTTCTTATGTTCCTCAAAGCTATCCTTTTTCGACCAGACCGACGCAATTCCGCCTTGAGCATAACGCGTTGCTCCCTCGGCTCGGTCAGCTTTGCAAACCAGTGTGACTTGAGAGTTTTTCGCAAATTTAAGTGCGGTGCTGAGTCCCGCAATTCCAGTACCTAGAATCAGAATTGGAGACTTCTCAGTTTTTGACATCAAAGGACACCTCTTGAGAAATGGCGGATGCGCTACAGCGGCTGGATTATGCTAGAATGAAACTGATGTCCAGTGTCCGCACAATAGGCGAGATTTTTTTCCAGCTTTTCAGAAATGGGAAGGGGGATTCGAATGAAGGATTCATTGGATGCGCAAGTCACTTCAACAGATCCAAAGGTTCAAACACTCAGTCAATTGCTGATGCGGACGCTAAAAATTGGAGCAGTGATCTCTCTGCCAGTTTCTTTAGCGCTACTTTTGGGAGTGGGAATTGGATTCTATCTGGAGGGCGCAAGTAGTGGCACCTCACCCGGACAGGTTTCGATCAAAGAAGACTTAAGGATTCAAGGCCAAATGGCGGCCGATCAGCTGGAGGCAGAAATTCGGCTTCTGCAGCTGGAAGCCTCTCATCCGGAATGGGCAATGGATAGTGTTAAGAGCCCAGGGTTACCCCCAGAAGGAATCGTCTTAAAGGCTGAGGTCGAGATGGGTTCTTCCGGAAAAGCCCAGGTAAAATGGAAGACGCAAAGTCCTCGCTGGGTCCCTACGCGTTATTTCAATACAGATACTCTCTTGGAGTCTGTGCTAGTAACGGCGCTAGGCACTCCAGGCCAGATCAACCAATCTAATGGGCGAACAGCGATCTTTCTCAAAGGTGACACGGGGGGCGGTGAGTGGATTGCTTTTTTGTTTAAAAAACCGGATGTCGCTGGGACTTATTTTTTAGCTGTTGTTGATCCATCCAGTTACTTTGTGGTTTTCAATCGTTGGCACCTTCACGGCGGAAATGGAAAATATAGAGGCTATCTTTTGTCTTCAAACGGAAGTGTTTTGTCTCATTCCCAAAAATCTCTGGCGGGTGCTGACCTACACAAGTTGACCCTCTTTGAAGAAGTTAAACCTCTGTTTAAAGGGCAGCTCAAACTGGTGCAGGGCCAAACAACCTCAGTTGATCATCAGCAGGTCGAGCGTGTGGCCATGCTGATCGAAGATTTTCCTTTGGTCATCAGCGTTGAGGCCAGTCTTCCTAAAGTATCTGCGTCCGTAGTAAAGAAAGGGATTTTATTTCTTGGATTTTTCGTTCTTTGGAGCACTCTGTGGCTTTGTGCCAGCTTTCTCAGAAAACGGCTTCTGGTCTTGAGTCAGGAATTTAAACCGCCCGTCTCGGTTGTTAAGGTGCCTCTACCCGTGGCTGTGTTTAATCCCCCACCCGTAGAGAATGTCCAAGAGGAAGGCTTTTACGAGGAAAACATCAAGCCCAATCCACCGAAAAATTCGGAATTCTTTTCGGAGTTGGATTTCTTGATTCTTGGGACCCCCCGGAAGGCTCCCGACGGAAGTTCTTCGGATTTGACTTCTTTAGGATCGACGGTACAACCAAGGAATGAAGAACACTGAAGCTCCAGCGATTCGCGTTCAAAATCTGCACAAGAGTTTTCGTTCGGGCAAGGATGTTGTTCTAAAGGGCGTCTCCCTCGACTTCCCAGCCGGGAAGCTTTCCTATATTTTAGGACCCTCAGGGGTCGGTAAGTCTGTTCTGCTAAAACATCTTTTGGGTTTGTTAAAGCCAGACTCGGGAAAAATTTGGGTGGGAAACACCGAAGTGACCGCTCTTCCGGAGAGTGAGCTCGGAAAATTACGCCTTAAATTTGGAATGCTTTTTCAGAATTCGGCACTCTTTGATGATCTGACTGTTTTTGATAATGCAGCGTTTCCCCTTTATGAGCACACCACGCTCTCGGACGCAGAAATTGCAGAGCGAGTGAAGGCGACTCTTTCTCTTTTGGGAATGGAAGGAGGTTGGGATAAATATCCGAATGAACTCTCGGGTGGAATGCGAAAGCGGGTAGGTTTGGCGCGGGCCATAATTCGTGAGCCCTCAATTTTACTTTATGATGAGCCCACCACAGGGCTTGACCCGGTGACCCGCAATACGGTCGAGGATTTAATTGATCGATTGAAAAAAGAACTGAAATTGACCTCAATTGTGATTAGCCATGACATTGCTTCTGCCCTCTTACTCGCCGATCAGATCGCATTCTTGCATAAGGGGGAAATCGTTTTCTGGGGGACTCCTCGTGAGTTCAGAAACTCTTCCCACCCCGCAGTTCAGCACTTTCTTGATGCAGAGAGTCGTGTCGTTCGTGCTTTTCAGAACTAATCAAAAGGGTCGGTGATTCATTCATCGTTTACGGATGAATTCCCTAAGGATATTCTTATCCTAGAGCTACAAAACCGAATACTTGAAACTATGAATGCTACACAGCCCGTAAATAATCCCAAAAGCACTGAAACATCCGATCAATGGTTAATCCGCACGGCTGACAATTGGCTGGCCGGCCCCTACCTTAAAGATCAGGTTCGTAAGATGGTCTTGGAGGGGAAATTAACTCTTCAGGATGAAATCTGTCCTGCTAATGGCTACTGGATCTTCCTACATGAATACTCAGAAGTTCAGAGTGCTCTGGGTGTCCAGGTGCCAAAAGCAAACTCAGGCGATGAGGTGACTGAAACCCAGATCCCGACCTCAACAAAGAAAGAGAAATCTGCTGGTTCAGACCCGGCTGCGGCGCCGAATCAGGGAAAAAGCCCACCGGCTGAACAGGAAAAAACAATTACGGGGACCATAGTACGAAAAAGCATTTTTGAGCCCCTTCTTGAGCATGTTCAGGCACAAAATGCGAAAAAATCAAACGGGGCTTCTGAAGGGCAAGCACAAATCCAGGTTGGCCCGCCGCAGCGGGAAGCAGAGGAGGAAAATCCAAACGCTCCACCCCATAAGGGAGGAAAGGCCATCGTCTGGCTGATTGGTTTTGCCGGAATCTTTTTAGCTTGGGTCATCGTGAGAATGGTATTTAACCGATAGCCCTATCTTTTCTGACGAAAAAAGGGCTTGCGAGTCGGTTTAGGATCTAAATAGCAAATGTCTTTGAGTATTTCTTTTGGCGCCGATAAAGCAGGTCTGGCGCACGGCGTGATTCCATTAAGAATGTCTAAGATTTGTTTTTTTCTATAATGGAGTTCTGCACGCCAGATCGGATGCTCTACTTCCACCCAAAGAATGGATTCATGGACCCTGACCGCTTTGGCGTGTTTGGCAATTTGCTCGCCTACGGCAATATCCCAACGGCCCAGCGCTTCGGCCTCCTGCATTCGGAGAGAAAAGCCAGTGTGATTCTTCTGAGCGCCTTTGATGATCTGTAAAAGGTTTTGGAACTTCACTGACCCTTATTTTAGCTCTTTTCATTCATTTGAACCAGCCTGAGCTATAAAATTCCAAAGATTTACGGTAAACATAGCCATTCATGGGTAGAGCAAAAGAACCCCTAAAAGGGCTAAAGTTTATCGGACTTTGTTTAGGCCTAGTATGGATAGGT
>JACPOE010000009.1:0-6412 GCA_016185105.1 Bdellovibrio sp. | reverse complement strand
TAGGTGCTGGCTGTGGGTATGCCTTCCAGAGTGTTAAGGATTCTACTTTGTTAAAGGAAGGCGTCAAAAAGATCTATGTCCAGCCGATTGCAAATATCACCTACAAACCTGGTGTCGAAAATCTTGTTTATAACAATCTTGTTCGGAGTTTGAACGCCTATGGCCGAGTTCAAATTGTTGCCAATAAAGAATTATCAGATGCAGTTTTAGAAGGGGTCGTGACGAATGCGACCTATGGGTCCATAGCTAGCGCCTATGTCTCGTCTATGCAACCGGGTGGGGTAGGAGCGACACTTCCAACTTCTGGGTTTTCAGTGGCCGGAGCATACTCGGCGACTTTGTCCTGCCAGTTTAAATTGATTCGGACTCGAATTAAAAAGAAGGGGCAAGCCAGGGTCGTCTGGGGGAATTCGTTTTCTTATTCTCAGCCTTTTGCAAGCGCTAATCAGTTGGATGTCCCGGGCGCAACTTCTCCGTTGATTAATGATAGTGAGTTTGACCGTGCCCTGACGGATATGGCCAAGAATATGATGGATGATTTGAATAACTCCCTAGTGGGTGGATTTTAAGATGCCAAGAGTCGAAGCGAAAGCCATTCATCGAGAGTTGGAGTCCGGGACACTTTGGCCTGTTTACTGGCTCTATGGCTCTGAAAAGTTAAAGGCTCGTGAACTTTTCGTACGGATTCGCAATGCTTGTTTTCAATCTTCGGATGCTCGCGCATTGAGCTTCGGGGGGCTCAACGAGGAGGTTTTGGATGCAGACCAGGTGGATTGCGCATCCATTGTGGATTCTGCTCAGACGCTCACTCTAGGTGGTGGATTAAGGTTGATTACAATTCGGGATGCCCATTTGCTTAAAAATCAAGAAGCTTTGGCTCCGTTGCTTGGCCCTCCTGCCTCTCGTTCCGATCTTGCCAGTGTGTGTGTGTTTTTCTCAAAAGACCTGGATGGGAGAAAAAAATTTACTAAACTCTTACTAGATAAAGCGGCTGTAGTGTCCTGTGAGGAAGTTCCAGAGGCTCAGCGAGAAAGCTGGGTGTTGTATCTTGCAAAAAGAAAAGGCGTCTCTCTAAGCGAATCCCTTCGAATGACTCTGTGTTCTTTAGATCCTTGGTCTTTAGAGTTGATTGATCAGGAGTTAGAAAAATTTAATATCGGTCAATCCGAGGACGTGATTTTGGGAGGGAGTTCTCCAAATCGCAGCTCTGACTTTTTTATCGACCAGTTTTTCAGAAGAAATCTGCACACAGCTCTACCGTGTGTCAGTCATTTTGCCGGGGAACCTCAATCTGCTCTGCCTCTTTTGGGACTCTTAGGGTGGAACGTAAGACAGATGGCGAGTCTGCTTGCAGATCAAAAAACGGGGGCTAGAAATACAAAAGTTAGCCCTTTTATATTAGAAAAACTTCGCGCTTGGATGCCTTTTTGGACGTTAGACGAAGTCTTGGCTCTTCAAGAGAAGCTCCTAGAAGTGGACTTTAATTTGAAGCAAAAGCCCTATTTGCCCTTGGGGCTTTGGACGCTGCTGGTGACTCAGTTTTGTAAAGAGCCCAGCTGACCAATAAGGTAAAAAAAAACCCCACTCTTTTCAGAGCGAGGTTTTTAAATTCTTCCTTTAAGACGCTGACTTACTTACTAGCCTGTAACATTGTTGGGAGAACTTTCTTCCCAAAAAGAGTTAAACGGCTGATTTTGCGAGCAGCACGTCCAGCTGGAAAAGCACCTTTGCTAGCAGCTTTGCTGACAGCTTTAACAGCCAACTTATAGGCAGCCTTGGCTTTTTCCAAATCTTTGGAACGAATTGCTTCCACAGCGTTCCTCAAAGCGGAACGGGTGGTGGAGCGAATTGCTTGATTGTTAGCCTGGCGCTTTAAAGCCTGGCGTGCGCGTTTGGTGGCAGTTCTTGTATTTGCCATGAGTTTCCTTTCAATCACCGATGAATCGGTTCGGAATGATGGATACTCAAAACAGTCGGAAATTTCAAGTTAATTTGCTTTTCAGCTTCCGAACGTAGTCGGTAACCCCCTCTTCCAAAGAGGTAAACGAGGCCTGAAAACCCGCTTGTCGCAGCTTTTGCATGGGCGCCTCAGTAAAATACTGATACTTGTCCCGAATACTTAGGGGGGTATCAATGAAAAAGATTTTCTCCTGGCAATTCATAGCCTTAAAAACCGCTCTGGCTAGGTCTAGGAAGGATCTTGCATGGCCACTTCCTAGGTTGAAAATCCCTCTCCTTATTGGATGCTCTATCGCAAAATGAAGAACGTCGACTACATCCTGGACGTAGACAAAATCCCGTTTTTGCAACCCATCGGCAATCCCCTCACGGTGGCTCTTAAAGAGTTTTACATCGCCACGCTTTAAGATTTGTTCGTACGCATGCAGAACAACGCTCGACATGAACCCCTTGTGTCCTTCCCCGTAACCATAGACGTTGAAGAATTTAAAGCCTGTCCAATGAGGGGGCACTAAAGCTGAATTTCTCTCGTTTTCCAAAATCCAGAGGTCGAAGTCCTGTTTTGATTTCCCATAGAGGTTCAAAGGTACGAGCCGTGGAATTGCTTCCTCGGAATCGGAATAGCCCAACTCGCCCTCGCCATAGGTTGCTGCGCTACTGGCGTAAATAAAGGGGATACCCTCTAAGGCGCAATAACTACATAGAGTTTTAGAGTATTGGAGGTTGTACCTTTTTAGCCGCTCTGGATCCGACTCACGAGTGTCGGTAATCGCACCCAGATGAATGACGGCCGAAATGGGTAAATCGCCCGAGAGTTCTTTTAGAGTTGATCGAACCGACGTCGCATCTTTGTCTACAAATAGGTCCCGATCCACTCGAGTCCCGACATCGAGACCCGAGTGGTCGGTTCGTGTTTCAAAGTGACTGAGACGATCAACAGAGATCAAGTCGATCTTCTTTTTGTTACAAGATTCGACAAAACGAGCACCTATGAATCCCGCTGCCCCAGTGACTAGATAACGTGTTTTAGAGTGACCCAATTTAAATTCTCCTCATTGAAGATCAGTTGACCTTCATGATTCCCTTCATCATTGGATAGTGACCAGGAAAGGTGCAGATGTAGGGGTAGTCTCCGGGAGTGGATGGGGCCGTAAAGGTGATCGTGTCTTCTTCTCCTGGCTTCAGAAGTTTTGTTTTCGCAAGGATAGCCGAAGACTCAGGGATATAGTCTTTTGAGGGACCAGCTGCTAGACCCGCCATGGCGACTTCATTGTCTTTCCCGGGTTGTACAAGAATGAAATCATGTTGCATGGCTGCAGAGGTAGCCTTGTTCTTTAGGTGAAGTTTTACTGTAGCTCCAGCTTTCACCTCGAGCAGTGTCTTATCGAAGGCCATAGTCTCACCGACCGTGGCTAGCTCAATTTCGTCTCCTTAAGATAGGCAATTGCCATGTTGATATTAAAGTTTGAATGAGAAGGGTGAAAAATTTGTGTCGTAGTCATAAAAATCTTCATTTTCAGCGCGTTTGAGAAAAGAAACTATTCTGTAGGTGAACGGAGTCATCACTAGCTCCCAGATAACCTTGATTAAATAGTTGGTAACCATAATACGTCCCAAGAGAGGATTGGACCAAACGCCATAGAAAGCCAAGGGGTAAAAAAGAATGGTGTCGATAGCCTCGCCTGCAATGGTCGAACCGACCACTCGCGTCCAGAGCCAACGCCCCTGAGTCCAAATCTTCATTTTGGCAAGGACGTAGGAGTTTGAAATTTCACCAAGAAAATAAGCGATCAAAGAGGCCCCAGCGAGCCTCGGGGTTTGTCCAAAAATAATTTCAAGCTCGCTTTGGTGGTTCCAACCTTCAGCTGGAGGAAGGTTCAGGACCACAAAGCTCACTAAGCTTGCAAAAAGAAGCGCCGCAAACCCAGTCCAGACAACCCTACGCGAACGAGCGTACCCATAAACCTCAGTTAGAATATCGCCAAAGAGGTAGCTGATCGGGAAAAAAAGAATACTCCCACTCGTTACAACTCCAAAAACTGTAAGAATCTTTGCGGCACCAATCAGATTTGAACACAGAAGGATGGTTACGAAGACCGCCATAATCAGATCAAAATAACGATAGGCCCTTTGTGGGGGGTGTTTCGAAACGCCCATTAGGGGGCTAGTCTAACCTTAAACAGAAAAAGAAGACCAACACTTTTTCCCCGGTTGTCTCTATTCGCCAGATATGGGATGAGGCTCAGATGTCCTATTTAAATTGGAAAGGTCTCACCAGCCTTTCGCATGAAGCCCCAGCGCAGAATGTGTCCGCAGCTGTCCAAGCAGCAGGGACGGGTGCGCCGTCACGGACCGTACTGAATCTAGAGTTAGGACCTACGCGCTTGGGCGAGTTGATTCAAGAGTTGGAAGATGTTTTCCAAAAAGATGGGTCTGAGTTGCGGATTGCTCTGCCCGAGCGGTGGCTATTGTTTTGGAAGCTCAGGTCTGAGGGGAATCGAATCCTTCTGGCTCATCCAAATCCGGACGAATGGGTGGCGACCTGTGCTCTTGAGAAGGAATCGGGTGAAAAAGTTCTTTTGTCCTTGAAAAATTCTCCCCAGGGTCAATCATTGAGTCTAGGCCAGCTAGTAAGGGTGCAATCCGTTTCAAATTTGGAAATAGTTTTGGTTTTTAAGAGCTCAGATTGAGCGTTGTGGGGATGAAATATGCAGCGGAGAGTTTTTGCGCAGCGCTATTTTTCTTTGCCCGACTTGGTCATTCTCATGTTGGTCGCGACGGCCATTTATGGCCTTGTGTCCATCGGGCGAGAGTGGCGCTCTGATTTTCATCCTGTGACAGAAATCAGTCTCTCTGTTTGGGCGTTGCCTTACTATACTTTGTTATCTGCGGTACGAGGCTTGGTCGCCTACACAATTTCTTTGGTTTTTACGTTAGTGGTTGGGTATTTCGCGGCCCACTCTGCGAAAGCTGAGAAAATAATTATTCCCTTCTTAGATATCCTTCAGAGTATTCCTGTTTTAGGGTTTCTTCCGGGGCTTCTGCTGGGACTAGTTGCCCTTTTTCCCAACACCAATACGGGTCTGGAATTGGCCGCCATTATCATGATTTTCACTGGCCAAGTCTGGAATATGACATTCAGCTACTACGCTTCGCTAAAGTCGATTCCCTCGGATTTTAAAGAAGCTTCTACTGTGATTGGTCTTAGCCGTCTTGAAAAGCTCCGCGCCATTGAATTGCCTTTTTCAGCGGTTAACCTTGTTTGGAATAGTCTTTTGTCGATGGCCGGCGGCTGGTTTTTCCTAATTCCCTGTGAGGCGATGACCCTAGGAGACAAGGAATACCGACTTCCGGGTATTGGTTCATACATGTTTATGGCGGTGAAAGAATCCAATACTCCGGCCATTATTCTTGCCGTTGTTGCAATGGTGTTGCTGATTCTAGCTATGGATTTCGTGATTTGGCGCCCAACGATGGCTTGGGTTCAAAAGTTTAGACTCGAGGATTTGCCAGGGGTTGCTCCTGCAGAACCTTTGATGAAGGTTTGGTTTCGCGAATCGAAAGTCGTTTTTTGGGCACGTGCCCAAGTTCGACTTCTATTGACTAGGTTGAAGCGAGTTCGATTTCATTACCGGCATAGGAGAAGAGGCCAGCGCCCGGTTCAACCCAGGGAAAGAGCAAACTTTCCGTCGCCTTTTGCTGGCTTGGCAAAACTTGAATTTGGTCGCCTAGGGGATCGACTGACCTTGTTAGTCTATTTGGTTGTGATTGGTTTTGTTGCCTTTGGGGCCTACAAACTGCTGACAGTACTTACGAAAATACCTCCGGCAACCTGGGTGCAGTTATTGAAGGATACCTTTTGGACTTTTTGCCGGGTGGCGATTTCGCTAGTTTTAAGCACCCTGTGGGCGGTTCCCGTGGGAATTTGGCTCAGCATTTCTCCAGGTCGTCTGAGAGTGGCTCAGCCCATCATTCAGGTCATGGCTTCATTTCCAGCTCCGATGTTGTACCCCCTTGCCTTGGCCCTGTTTTTTGCTGTGGGGATTCCTTTTGACTGGGGGTCGATGCTTCTGATTTTTCTCGGTGTACAATGGTACGTTCTTTTCAATGTCTTGGCAGGTGCGTTGCGGATTTCGCCAGAGTTGAACCGGGCACTGGACTTGATGGAGGCTTCCCATTGGGATCGCTGGAAGACTCTCTATCTTCCAAGTGTTTATCCCAGTTTAGTGACTGGTTGGGTCACTGCGGCTGGTGGAGCTTGGAATGCGAGCGTGGTTGCTGAGTACATTTTCTATAATGGCACAATACTTAAAACCGGAGGCTTAGGCGCAACCCTGAGTGTAGCGACGGCAAATGAGAACTTTAGCCTTCTCGCTGCAAGCCTGACCTTGATGGTTTCAGTCGTGATCATCATTAATCGAGTGGTTTGGGCTCGCCTGCATCGTCTAGCTCA
>JACPOE010000046.1 GCA_016185105.1 Bdellovibrio sp. | reverse complement strand
TCACAAATATGCCCTGATACAGCCCTTGCGCTGTCAGGGCACTAATCCGATTCTCGACTTTGATTCGTTCTCGAATCGTCCCTACGATAGTATCGAAGGTCTCGGCTAGGTTTCCGCCGGTTTCCTTCAAAATATTAATCGAAGTTACAAACATCTCGACGTCGTCCGACTTAACGCGCTTGGCTAAGTTATTAAAGGCTTCTTCAAGACTGACACCCAACTTGTTCTCGCTCAGGACCAGATTAAATTCTTGATGGATAGGATTTGGCATCTCCTGAGATACTAGTCCCATTGCCTGAACAACCGACAAGCCTGATTTTAAACCGTTAGACATCAGACTCAACGCATCAACCATCTGCATGGTAAACTTGGTCACCCTGCGTTTGTACATCCAATCGACAATCGGTTTCGGAATCTTCCACCCAATTATGGTCACGACGATCGCAAGAGGGACCCCAGGAAAAAATTTAGGCAGAAAGGCCAAAACGCAGAGGAATCCCGATCCAAAGCTAACCCCCAATAGACCCAAAAGAACCTGCTGTGGAGGAACCTCGATAAACATGGTCGCTAGTCTCTCCACAATGTAGTCACGTGTTCCCAAGGACTGAAATCTCAGCCAATCCATGAAGCGTTGGCTATAAACATAAGTGAGGGTAAAAGCCGCGCCGCCAAACAAAAGAATTCCAAAATACCTTTCAAACACAGTTACCCCCCTTCCTTGCTCTAACGGACCTTTTATTTTGCAGAAAAGAGGCCGCGAGACACCTTCATCCCTTTAGCCTCCATTTCCTCAACAAACTTTGGAATAAATCCTGTGGGAACGAACCGGCCTATGATTTTCCGTTTTTTATCCATTCCCTCTTGTTTAAAAACGAAAATGTCCTGAAGACTGACAACTTCACCCTGCATCCCTACGACCTCAGTAATATAGGTGACTTTTCTTTGACCATCGCTCAAACGGGTTTGCTGAATAATAAGACCGACTGCGGAAGCGATGTTTTCTCGGATCGCTTTGGGTGGCAGCCCTAATCCTGCCATCATCACCAGCGTCTCGAGACGAGCAATACACTCTCTAGGATTGTTGGCATGCAAAGTTGTTAGAGAACCCGAGTGACCTGTATTCATCGCTTGGAGCATGTCCAAGGCTTCCCCGCTTCGGCACTCTCCAACCACGATTCGGTCAGGTCGCATACGCAGACAACACTTGATGAGGTCTCGAATACTGACTTCGCCTTCTCCTTCAATATTTTTCGGTCTGGCTTCAAGCCGAACCACGTGATCCTGGGCAAGCTGAAGTTCGGCTGAGTCTTCCACCGTAATGATTCGCTCTGAGGCTGGAATGAAGTTAGACAACACATTCAACAGAGTCGTTTTCCCTGACCCCGTACCCCCAGAGACTACGACGTTCAGCTTAGCCTCAACACAACATCTGAGGAAATCTGCGATTTCCTCGGTCATGGAACCAAAGGCGACCAAGTCTTTATACTCGATTCTCTTTTTTGGAAACTTACGAATAGTGATCGTCGGTCCGCGAAGGGCCAGGGGTGGAATAATCACATGGACTCGGGAACCGTCTGCTAATCGCGCGTCCACATAAGGCACTTTTTCGTCCACTCTTCGCCCTAAGGGAGTCACAATTCTTTCCACCACATTCATCATCTGGGCTTCGCTTGAAAAATTCACTTTAGAAAGCTGCGGTTTTCCAGCCTTTTCAATATAGATTTGGTCTCGGGCATTGACCATAATTTCTGTAACCGTATCATCGGCCAGAAGATCCTCGAGCGGTCCAAGCCCTAGGGCTTCGTCCAGGACTTCTTTCACCATCTGGGCTTTCAGTTCACGCGTACTCAGAAGTGCTGAGGTATCCTCGGTGTTCAAGATGTCTAGGACCCCTTTTTGGGTCTTCTCTCGGAGAATCGATCTTTGCTTGGCATCACTGGTATCCGTATTCATTTTCTTCAAATCCATCTGCTCGACGAGAGCCTTATGAATTCGAAGCTTCATGGCTGTCCAAGGATCCAGCGGTGCTGCTGAACTTCGCGCACTAGGCCCAGAGGGGCCGTCTTTGGCATCCGCCGCTCCCCCCGCGGGGGCAGCCGCCTTGGCGAGAACCCCTGTGGGTTTTTTCAATCTTGCCAAACCATCGAGCAGATTGGACTGCTGAATTTTTCTTACAATGTCGTGATAGGCTCTCGAGATTGGCGTATTTGCCGCCCCAATACAAACAGGAGTGCTCTTTGCGAGCGAGCCATCGCAGGTTGAAACGTCTTCGGGGATTGCCGCAAAAATGGGCCTGTTTAAGTTTTTCTGAATAATCTGGGGATTAATAATACTGTTTTGGTTAAATCGATTCACTACGACTTGGACCATTTCAGGCGGAAACAGGAGTTCCTGAATCTTCCCCAAGACACGCTTAGTCTGATTAATAACAATCACATCTGCCGTAGAAACCACAAAAATAGCAGTCGAATATTCCAGAGTCTTTAGAGCCCATGGGTCCATTCCGTTTCCGCAATCGACGACCACCCAGCTAAAAACGTTAGTCACCGCTTTTAGAAACTTCCCTAAACCTTCAATGTCAATGTCCCTGGCTAAAATAGCATCCTTCGGAGCCCCAATATAGCTGAAGCCAGCGGGCGCATTAATCATAAACGGAGCCAAAGTTTTGGGATCAACTGGGCCCCCCTGCATTTTGGAAACATCCACAATACTTTTTGCCGGGTTTTGACCCAAAATGATGTTTTGATCCCCCACACGGTTGAGATCCAAATCAATAATCAGTGGACGCTGTTTAAACTCCTGTAAATAGGCGATCGCCAGGTTGGCGGCAAAAACGCTCTTACCCACGCCCCCTTTTCCGCCCACGACCGCTAGGATATGCCCCGCCATAGTCTACCCTTCTTTACTTCACCTTAACTCTGAAGTTCTTCTTCATATCTTCCGTACCTTCAGAGGCGTTTTCGATCACTTGTGGGGTAACAAAGATGACAAATTGAGATTTCTTCTTTCGGAATGCCTTCGACCGCAGCAGTGTAAATAGCGGATCGGTCCCTTGAGCAAACGAGCCCGAGGCTGGATCGTCTTTATTGAAGTCGGTCCCAATATCGCTAGACACAACTCCGGCCACTGCCGCACTCTCATTGGATTTCACATAAATTTTCGTACTGATCTTATGCGTCGCCGTCACTGGAGGTGAGCCAGGGGTCGGTGGGCGACCTGTTAAGTTGGTCTGATCTAGTTCGAGTTGCATTTCAATATCTTCGCTCTGGCCTAGAACTTGTGGGGTGACTGCAACACTGAGTCCAACGCCCTTGCTACCAGACGAAAGCTGTCCATTAGCCCCTTGTTGAACAAAAGGAAATTCAGTTTGTTCGTTCAGTTTCGCAGGCTGCCCACTTCGGACCACAATGGTTCCGGTTTTTAAAATTCTCGCAAAACCTGCATTCTGGGCACTCTGAAGTTTCGGCAAGAGGCTTGAAATTGTTCCGCTGAAACTCGGACCGGAATTAGCTCCTGCAGCTCCCGTAGCTGTTTGTCCGACGCTGATCTGGGGATCAGCCGTAAACCCCGGCTGCCATTTGAAGGCAAATAGACGATTATAGTCTTTCGATAATTCTACAAAGTGCACAGTCACTCGAACTAGCTTGTCTGATTTTTTCGGTGGGGGAGGGTTCACCATAATAAAATTTTGAATCAGACTGCGAGGAGGGAGTCTTTGAGCTGAACTGTCCCGTTCGAGGGGATTCCCAGGTCTGAGTTCCGGCAAGTATAGGGAAGCCAAAGACGCTGCCCGCTTTGCCTGGTCCGCATTATCGACAGTACCTTCTAAAAAAATCATTCCGTTGACAACACGGGTCTTCACATTCGGAGCAATCGATACTAAATCATCTTGAATTCGTTTTGCCATGACCTGCATCGCCAGTGGCGAAAGGGTCGCAAGATTCATCACGAAGTCAGCATACATTTTGTCCTGAATGACCGTTAAAAGACGCCCATAGTCGGCTGGCACCAAGACTTCACCTTCGATGATGACCTTGGGACCTACGATCCGGATTTCTAGCCCCTCGACGTCTCGAAGAAGATTCCTAACCTCAGCCCCAATTCGGAGTAGATTTGACCCCGTCACTCGAACCATGAAGATAATTCGAATTGTTCCATCGGCATCACGAACCGTCACTGTAGTTTCGCCAGCTTTGAGGGGCTTAAAGACCAACTGCCTCTTATCGCCAATTTTCACTAACTGAGCCAAGACGACCTGAGGGTTTCCGTAAGCAATCCCGTTGGCTCCGCCGTTCACGTCGAAGTCCATATCGATGGCTTTGTCTTCACCAGTCGTTAAGAGAAGACGACGATGGTCTGCATCAGCTTCAGACTCGTCAAACGTCAGCCTAGATTTTTTGTGTTTTCGAGGAGACGGACCAGGGCCTGACGCGGGCGGCTCCGCCCCGTTAATTTCAGTGAAAGAGAAAAATACGATGACCAAAACAAGGACCTTAAAAAAAGCAAGGTTATGCCTGACTCTCACAGGTTGATTCAACTGCGACTGCGTAAATCTGCGGAACACCCCGTTCATTCTCATCCTGTTATTTCTTCGCCGTCTTCATCCTTGCTGCATCAGCCCCTAAGATCTCCGACATAAAAACTGAAGGCAGAGTCTGTCGATCCACGTCGTCGTTATTCCTAAGGGAAACTGTCAAGCCATTGTCTCCAGTAGCTAAAAGCAGCGCTAACATCTGGGCTTGCGCGGGCTCGACCTCGATGGTGATCGAGGTAAAACTGAAGTCCTCGGCCAAAGATTTAATTTTGTCTTTTCCGCCTAATGGGTCTGCCTCCACGGAGCGAGCAGTATTGTTCGTAATGTACCGACCAATCGACAGGACCACCACATCCTGCAAAATCGTTTTGGCAAATTTATTTTCTTTTCCCTGCCCCATGTCGACCACTGAGATGAGATCGATCCGATCCCCAGGCTTAACCAGCTTGGAGACCCCAGTGATCTCACTCACAGGTACCGATACTGCGCGCCGGCCAGGCGCGATCTGAGTTGAAAGACCAGTGCGCATTGAGGGTTCGCTGATCTTGGTATAGGTCATCTGCTCACCCTTTTTTATAGGAACAATGGCGACCGAGCCGGTGATCCCCTTCAACTTCTTTTTTGTCTCTTCTTCGATACTCGAAACATAGGTCTCAACGAAGGCAATCGCCACCACAGCAGCTAAGATTGAAAATGTCAGCGCTCTATTGTTCATAAGTTAGTCCGCTCCAACAATAGTTATTTAAGGTTACGCCTTGAACGAGATTACTGTTTCCAATAGGCCGGTAGGGAGGAGTCGGCGAGTGAGAGAGCATGGGTTTCAAAGAGCCCCCCGCCCCTACAAACTGAGACTCTGCACAAAGCGTGACGGTAGACCTAACTCTCACCTTCGCTCGATTCGTGGGTTCCTCTCGGTTAGCATCAGAACCCATACCAGCGTGTTTTCTTCCTCTTGCAACGTTGTACTGGGGTGCGGAAGGCGCATAGTCGGAGGCATCATCCGGAGCAGGTTCCGCAGAGATACCTACCAAGAAAGCGTTCTGTCTTTTTGTAACCATCTGAATCTTACGATCCATTTCAGGAAACCAGGGACTATTGAAAGCTACATACAGGGCCTGTGCCCGCGCGTATTGCTGGTTAACTATTCCCATCTGAATCACAGTATTCATTCGAATCAGTAACGCACTGAGGCCTAACAAAAGGGGAAGAGAAAATAGAAACTCCAGGACACTCTGCCCCGAGTCTTTAGAAGAATTAAATTCAACACCCGTTATCAAAAAGGCCACTGAATTTTCCCATTTCGTTTTGGCATTCCATATACGAAGTTTCGCGACCCAACCAGCTCTCGGAAGTGAGCGTCAAAGTATTGACTGTGGGACGGGTGTCCGCTTTTCCAGCGGAGCCCATTCCTGCCAATGGGATCACAAACACTTTGCTCCTAAATGTATATCGGACTCCCTGCATCCAACTGAAGTCGCGGACATGAGGTTGAAAATTATCCGGCGGATCATTAGACAGTCCACCTACCTCTCCCCCTCCACCGAACCCTCGTGCAATCGACGGAAACTTGTCGACGCCTGCCTGGCCCTCTGATTTTTTCAACATTTTAACTATAACTAAGCGAGAGCGATCTTTCTGATCCATTGCATCATATCCAGCTGACAGCAGCGCTCTAGCCGACATGAACGTGGCATAATGCGCAAAATTGCCAAAGGCCATGACCATGGACAGCTGAAAGTAAAACAGCGTGAAGGCCATAAAAAGAATTAACGTCAGGGCAAACTCGACAGTGGATTGTCCTTTTTGGTTATTAACAATGCCGGACTTAGGCCCGGATTTCTGATGAAGATCAACCTGAATCATCAATCTGGCTCCGGCAGAATGAAGATTCTTAAATTCCCTTCACCCCCCACGACACGCGGGTGATAGCGGGGGCTTCCCTCATCAAACCCTTTTGCGCGAGTGTCCCCGTATTTATATGCCATTGCGAAAGTTGTTTTCAGGGGCTTGGTGAGGAGTTTACCTAATCCCATTTTTCCGAGGCCCTTTGTAAGGGTCATGAAAAAGGTAACAACAATTGCAGTAAGAAGAATGTATTCAACCACGGCTTGACCGGACTCTCCTTTCCTCTGTCCAGGTCCATTCAGCTGAGTTTTCCTTCGATTCTCAGCTACGGCCATAGCACCCATCCCGTCCTCAAAAGAGGATGTCCGAAATAGACCCACACTGAGGCCACTGCAATTGCAACTCCAAATGGCATCGACACACTCCGATCCAATTTTGGAAATTGAACCTCAAGCTGAGCAACAAAGAGTGACAGCAGAAATAGATAAATTTTTTTGATAAAGGGAACTAACTTCCCACGGAGCAACAACAATAGGATTGACATCGCGCCACCGCAAATTAAGGCTAGCAAGGCTACTTCTTCGATATACCGAGTCCCCCCAATCGCCCCCAGCGCCATGAGCAGCTTCACATCACCAGCACCCATAAAACCGAACCAAAATATCCAACCGTAAAGGGCCAAACCCAAACCGATACCCATCAAGGACTGAAGCAAGCCTCCCCAACCCGCCAAGTAAAAGACCATCCCCAGGCCAACAGCCATTGTAGATACAGTCAGCCAATTGTAGATTTTTCCGCGCCAAAGATCTGTGGTCATCGCGACGAGAGCCACTCCTAAGATCAATCCGGCTACTGGATCAATTGGTCCATACATGGAGGGGAGCCCTTCCTGTTTTGAGGTCTTTTTCGATCTGACCCCCGACTCTCAAGATACTCCTGTCTAAAACATTTAAGATTTGACGTGCTAATTGTGCGGATCCAACAACACACACTGAGATGATAAGAATGTACTCTACGGTTCCCTGCCCGGATTCCTCACGTAAAAAGCGTAAGATCCTATTCTGAACCGACAGCGCCTTCAATTTGGGACCCCATCTTATCCACTGCGCTGAGCAGTCGACCCTGGAACG
>JACPOE010000036.1 GCA_016185105.1 Bdellovibrio sp. | reverse complement strand
GGGTTTAATCCACGGGCCCACTGATTCGGCAGAGTTTGCCAGTTCTGGGAAAAACATTCAGTCTAGATAAAAAAGTCATCCCCACTGAAAATTAAAGAGTAATGAAAAAGTTCCGATTTAAATTTGATCATGTTTTGCATCTCCGAAAGACTCGTGAAGACGAAGCGCTTCGTGTGCTAGCCGCAGCCCAAGAGAAACATCAGCAGCAGCTTCGCTTAAAAAATTACTATCTTTCCGAAATCGACAAAGCCTTCGCCTCTCAGCAGACTATTCCAGGGTCAGCGTTGAATTTAAGCCAAATCACAGCGACTCAGGAATTTATCGAAGGGACCAAGCTGAGAGTTCAGTTTGCCGATCAAGCGATCGTGCGAGCGGTACGTTGGGTAGAAAAAGCGATGTGGAGCTATTTCCAGGCAAAAAAACAGCGCCGAATCTTAGAGACTCTTTATGAAAAGCAATTCCGCGATCACAAGGAAGCCTTGAAACGTGCAGAACTCCGGCAACAGGATGACCTCACTGTCATGAGATTTCAACATCGTCAGGGGGAAGAATGAGGCATCTTTTGTTTAGACATATGTTGAATTTGATTTTTGCTTTAGGGATTGCAAGTTGGGCCCTGGGGAACTCTTCGTTGGCGTCGGAAGAGGGAAAAGAAGCTAAGCCTGCTGCTGCCAAAGTCGATGCTCACAAGAAAGGTGAGTCAGAAGAGAAGGGTGAAAAATCCACAGAAAAGTCTGGCGAAAAAGCCGCAGACAAGTCTAAGGAGAAAAAGTCTTCGGAAAAAGCAGAGAGAGGCTCTGAAAAAGGTGGGAGTGAGAAATCGGGAGAAAAAAGTGAGAAAGCTGGAAACGGTGAAAAAGCTGCTGAAGAAGCAAAGGCCAGGAAGATAGTAGTGGCATCCCGTGCTCGATCCTATCTTGCAGAAACGCACAGTCAAAAAGGCTGTTTGGTCGATCAGACTGCCATCGATGATATCCGGAAAATTAGAGAAGACTTAGAGGCTAAGAAAAAAGAACTTGCTAGCAAAGAGAATGACCTAAAGACCCGAGAACTTGCACTGAGTGAAGAAATTAAAAAACTAATTAAAGCTAGGGATGACCTTGCAGCTGCCCAGGACATTAAGAAAAAGGTAGATGAAGAAAAGTTAAATAAGCTTGTTGAAACCCTGCTAACGATGAGTCCAAAGGTTGCGTCCAAATTGCTTGCGTCTGTTGATGAAGAGTTAGCAGTAGCAGCGATCTATAGGATGGATACCGCGCGCTTAGGAAAAATTTTAAATGTGATGGAAACCTCAACTTCTTCGAAATTGTCGGAGTTGATGGTCGGCTTGGTCAAGAAGAGTAAAGCCGTTGCCGCGATGGAAAATTCTGAGAAAGGAGGAGAAAAGAGAAATGATCGACCCAATGATAAGATCACTGCCCCAGCAGTCAGTGTTCCCCAGTCGACCTCAAGTGCTGCCGGGCCCAGCAACACAGTCACTAGCCCGCCCAGCGGCGGACCAGTGGCTTCCAAATAGTCCGGCAGATTCTGGTGCGACTCAGAATCTCAACTTTGAAAGTCATCTCACCGGTGCGCAAAGCGTTACCGGTAAGACACTGCCCCGAAAGGAAAAGGATCAAACCCAAGATTCCGCCGATTTTGCGATCGACCCCGCTCTCTTAGCTCTAATATCCTTTCCTGGGAAACCGAGCCCCCTTCCAGAGCCCTCCTTAGGTGAAATCTCGGGTTCCAAGATTGGAACCACGGATGTTCAGGGTCAGTTGGGTCAGGCAGGTTCGAAAGCTTTTAATGTCCCTTCATTGAAAACTCTCCCTGAAGGAACCTCACAGGATCCAAACAAAGTGGGCAGTGAAGTTTCTCGTACTAGTCTCCAGTCTTTGGCGGATTCGTCAAAATCTGGAAAGGTCAACTTGTTGGACCAGCTCGGGCGTCCAAACGGCTCGACCTTGGAGGGCTCGTCGGTTCAAAACACAGGCAATGAGGGCAAGGTTCAACTCGAGAGTATTATCAACACTATCACCTTAAATTCACCTCCGATATTTGAGGAGAGATCCGTTCCTTCGCAGTCGCCGAATTTCGGCATGGATCCAGGATTTGTGCAGCAAGACCTCCTTGGTCAAAACGCCCAGGTCCAGAGCATTCAGTTAAATTCGAATCCTATGCTTGCAACCCAGGTCCTAGGTGCAACATCGCTCTCAGGAAGAGACTTCTTGAGCACGCTGGAGCAGATTAAAGGACCAGCCCAACGAATCTCTCGTGAAAGTGAAGTACCGAAGTTTAGTTACCTCGATGGTACCGCGATGAAACCTGAGGGAGTTCTTCCTCTGGCTGGTGATCCTCTGAAGCAAGTTCAAGGCGTTGGCTCTTTGAGTCGGCAGGGGCACGCCGCTGACTCGGTTTCCGACCTTCGAAAGAAGTTGACAGGGAACCAGCTGCAGGAGGGATTGCTTGGCGAGGGCCAGTTCGGGGCTCAGAATCTAAACCAGCTGGCTGGGCAGTCGACCTCGACTTCCAACCCTGTGGTGAATCTGTCAGCGCAAGTCACCGTTGGGGCAGGAGCCAAGAGCAGGCTTTCTAGCGAGTCTTTAATTAATGTGGGAAGTGAGATCCGCAACTTAATGGCGAAGGGTGGAGGCGAGATTCGTGTTCGTTTAAGACCCGAGAACCTGGGTGAAATGAACATTCGGGTTATGACCCAGGGCACACGAGTAGGAGTCCAAATCCAAGCTGCCGATGAGCGAGTGCGGAAGATGATCGAGGACAGTGTGGGGTCCCTCAAAGAGGCCCTGAGTGCCCAAAAGCTGACTTTAAGCCAACTTGATCTTTCCGTGATTTCAGGCCCAAAACATGCCGACAATGCAAATCAAAATCAGTCTCAAATGGGACACCCCGATATGGGATCACTTGACTTCAATCAGGGCCTTTTTCAACAAAATCAGGGTAATAGACCAGGTTTCAGTTTTGATGGATCAGAACTCGAGCGTTTTGAAGGGGGCCGGTCCAGACCCTCGGCTTCTCTTGGACAATCGAGTTCATCGGGTCCTGGTCGATTTGGAATGATGCGTGGGAACGTAAGCGCCGGCAGAATTGATGTGACTGCATGATAAGGGAGCTAGTATGTTACCGATAAGGGGCGGTATGGCAGGACTGGGAGCCGCTGAGAGCACCCAAGCCGTGAATACGGGACTGTCTGGCGCCTCTGCGCCCCAGAAAGACGCCAAAGGGTCAGCTCGAGATCCTCAATTCGGTGAGGTCCTCAAACAGATGCAGGCCCGGTACGGTGAGCAGCCCACCAAGCCTAGGGAAATTAAGAAAACCCTAGGAAAAGATGACTTCCTCAAGATCATGATCACCCAGATGAAGAATCAGGATCCGACCAATCCCTTCAAAGCCGAACAAATGGCACAAGAAATCGCTCAATTTACTTCAGTTGAACAATTGCAAAATGTGAATCAGAATCTGAGTAAGATGTCGACTCAGAATCGTCCATTAGAGCAGATGGCAATGACAGGACTGATCGGGAAGTTGGTCACGATTGATCGGGAAAGATTTCCTCATCTTGAAGGGCAAACTGACTCACTTACTTTTAATCTTCCCAAGAACGGCACTTCAGTGAAGGTCTCGATCGTGAGTGAGGCGGGTGAAAGTGTATTTGAGAAGGATTTGGGTGCTCAAAAGGCAGGAGAGGTCTCGTTCACCTGGGATGGTGTGAAAACAAATAGCCTT
Organism: Bdellovibrio sp.; assembly: GCA_016185105.1. GTDB lineage: Bacteria > Bdellovibrionota > UBA1018 > UBA1018 > UBA1018 > JACPOE01. The sequence continues at coordinate 4,551 of JACPOE010000036.1, read as the reverse complement.
CCAGCGAAGAGTGGAAGTTATAATTACAGGGTTGAAGCGAAAGATGAGCGAGGCGGGACTATTCAAATCAATCCAAAGTTACGAGCCAAGGTCATCGGGGTAAGTTTTGAAGGTTCAGATCCCGTGTTTTTGGTCGGCGATGCAAAACATCAGGATAAAATTACTTTCAAAAATATTTCTCAAATTGAGGTGGATCAGTCTGCGGAAGCTCAGGTACCAGCGCAAGCTATGGCAAACTCTGGGGTTGGGGCTGCCAATCCAGCTCTCGCGGTATCGAATCCTACCGACTCGGCAGACTCCACTCAGCAAAAGCCCAATTTTTTTACTTTCGCAAAGGGAATTGGATCGGAATCCAAAGATCTCGGCATGAAAGAGCAGAAATTGGCCGACTCCTATATGAAAGCCCGCGCACAAATAGAGGCGGCACCTCCGGCACCGGAAGGTTTTCCAAACGGACTTCATGATGAAGCAGCAGAAATGGAAGGGGCTAAAAAATGACTAGCGGGCCGTTCTTGTATCCAAATGTCACTAGCGTCCCAGCTCAGGGGACTTCTTCGGAGATTGATAAGAACAGAAAATCCGGAGATAAACCGGGTGAGTTTGATCAGGTCTTTGGACAGACGATTGAACGAAATTCTGGCGTCCTTCAGGATGCACCCACTTCAGATCTAAATCTTGGACAAATTAAAGCGCCTTTGAAATTTTCTGCTCATGCAACTCAGCGGCTTAGGGATCGAAAGATTGCGTTAGATCCCCAGACTTTGTCGAGAGTGAACGACGCCGTGGATAAAGCCGCAGCGAAAGGTATTGAAGACACGCTGGTTTTAACCTCAGATGCGGCCTTGATTGTGAGCGTAAAAAATCGAACAGTTGTGACAGCGTTGGATCGGAATTCGATTCAGGGAAATGTGTTTACGAATATTGATGGTGCGATTGTTGTTTGAGAAGTTGAAAGAGTTTTAAAAAGGTGTAGTAGAACTCGGCTGGACCCAGGTAGGGAAGCCGAATCAACCCCGATCGATTGACGGGTTGAAAACTTGAACCAGACGCAAGGAGGCGTCCCTATGGGTATTCTATCGTCAATGTATACCGGTATATCCGGTCTAAGTGGACAGGGAGAGGCGCTCGCCATTTACGGCGACAATATCGCGAACGCCAGTACCAACGGTTTCAAAGTGAGCCGTCCGGAATTTCAGGACGTGATTGCAAAATCCTTAAAGGGTCTTTTGGGCGGAAATCAGATCGGGCGAGGTGTTCGTCTGGCCGCGGTTGCTCCGATATTTTCTCAGGGTTCAGTGGTGCAAACCGAATCCGCTACAGACCTTGCCATTACAGGCGATGGGTTTTTTGTGATGAATGGTGTGGATGGACAGAGCTTCTCTCGTAACGGGAGTTTCCATTTTGATAAAGATGGGAAACTGATCAATGCGGACAATTATCATGTCATGGGATTCCAGGCTGATGAAAACGGCAAGATCACCTCGAAGTTGGGAGAAATATCGATTGATCGAACCGTTATTGATGCCAGGAAAACCAGCGAAGTGAACATGTTCATGAACTTGGATCTGCGTTCGGATAAGAGTCTTGTTTTCGATCCGCTTCGCCCTGAAAAGACTTCTCACTTTGCAACGGGTTGTACTGTCTTTGATACAGCCGGTACGGCCCACTCCTGTACAGTCTTCTTCAATCGTGTCGAAGACGGTCAGTGGCAGTGGCGCGCGATGGTAAAGGGGGACGAGACCACCAACGGCAAGAAGGACGAACTTGTAGAATGCGCATCAGGAAAGCTGAGTTATGATCCTGACGGACGTTTGAGAGAACAGACGGTTGATAAGTCCTCTTTCAATTTCAATAAGGGCGCTCTTCCAGATCAAAATATTAAGTTTAATTTCGGTGAAGACAAAGCCCACGGTGGTACCGGTCTTCAGGTTACCCAGTTTGGAACGCAGTCTGAGTCCTATAAGACGACTCAGGATGGCTACACTGCGGGCAGCTTAGCCGGGATGACCTTCAACGATGATGGTACGTTGACCGCCATTTATACTAATGGCGAAAATATCAACGTCGCCCAGGTTGCTTTAGCGAAGTTTGAAAACCCCGAGGGGCTATTCAAAACGGGTCAAAATCGGTTTCGTGAAAGTCGCTTGTCAGGTCAGGCCACGATTGGTTCTCCTCAAGCAGGAGGAAGAGGAAGAATTTCTTCTAAGACCATCGAGGCGTCCACCACAGATATCGCAAGTGAGTTTATTAATTTGATGCAAGCGCAACGAAACTTCCAAGCCAACAGTAAAGTGATCAGCACAGCAGATGAGATGATGCAAGACGTGCTGAACTTGAAACGGACATAATTAGCGGTCTGAGTGCGGGTATCTTGTCCTAAATCTTGATTTGGAGATGAGATACCCGTCACAGATTTGACAAAAGTCGTTTTCCGAACCCTGTGGGAAGCGCTATATGCGCTCTAGAGGGAGTTCTTCGGTGGCATCCTCATTGCAGTTAAATGGGTTTGGCATTGGAGGAAATCCTTTTTTATGGCCGCAGGAACATCTGGCTCAACGGGGGAAAAATCCCCATCACCTATGTCCTCTCCTTCAGACGGAGGGGGCGGGGGAAGTAAAGTAGGAGTGATCATTTCCGTTGTGAACCTTTTGGTCACCATCGGCATGGTCGCGATTTTGTTCATGTCTTTCCAAAAGGAAAAGACAAAGCCTTCTATCGAAGACATGGCCACCAAGTCCGCTGAAGGCGGTGAAGGCGATAAAGAAAAGAAGGGCGGCGAAGAGGGTCACGGCGGAGAAAGCGCCAAAGAAAACTCCAAAAACAAGATTGTGGAGTTTGGCAAAATGGTGACGCTCGACCAATTTACCGTCAATCTCTCAACCCCCGGCAGCGTGAACCCTAAATTTGTTCGAGTAAATATTTCTCTAGAGCTTCCCAATGACGATGTGGAAGCCGAAGTAAATTCCAAAATGCCTCAAGTGCGAAATGTTGTGATCGACTTGTTTAACAGCAAGCGCGCGTCTGACGTCTCTACGCCTGAAGGTCGGGATTACTTGAAAGAAGAAATCAAGAACGCATTAAACAGTTTCTTAGTGAATGGAAAAGTTAAAGGAGTCTTTTTTACAAGTTTTGCTTTATCAACCTAGGGTGAGCAAGAAGCGAACTCTAGAATGAGTCAGTCGATGGTTTGACTGAATTTTTCCGGAAAAAGGGGTGAATCCTCCGATCCGGTTGAAAGCTAGGATGGCGAAGCATGAGTCAGGTCTTAACACAATCTGAAGTTGATGCCCTTCTCAGTGCCGTTGCCGAAGGCAACGTAGATGTTCAAGGTTCCTCTGATCCTGGAGGGGGCGGTGTCCAAAATTTTGGTGAAAGTTTTGTCAACGACGCAGATATCACTCCCTATGATCTGACAAATCAGGACCGCGTAATTCGTGGTCGAATGCCTACTCTGGACATCATTTACGAGCGATTTATTCGGCTGTACCGAATGTCCCTTTCCAATGCTCTCCGAAAAATTGCAACAATCAGCATTATTTCAACCGACTTGTTGAAGTTTGGTGAGTTTGTCAATACGCTCCCCATTCCGAGCTGTATGTGTATCATGCGCTTTGAAAGTCTGAGAGGCCCAGCTCTGCTCGTATTTGAGTCGAAGCTAGCCTATGCCTTGGTGGATTCTTTCTTTGGCGGAACCGATCGGCCCTACACTAAGATCGAAGGCAAGGAGTTTACGCGCATTGAACTCTCGATTATGCGCAAGGTGATGGACCTCGCGATCAAAGATTTGGAAGACGCTTGGACGCCAGTTCATAAAGTCGATATTTCTTTTCTAAGAACTGAAGTTAACCCTCAGTTTGTCGGGGTAGTTCCTCCGTCAGATGTCATTATCTCGACCACTTTTGAAGTCGAGCTTGAGAACGCCAGCGGTACAATCTCACTCGTCATTCCTTACTCAACCATCGAGCCGATCAAGAATAAATTGAATGCCTCGTTCCAGACTGAATTGGACCGAGTGGACAAAGAGTGGACTGCAAAGATGGAAGAGCATCTCCGAAATACTGAGGTCAATGTTTTGGTCAATCTAGGCAGCGCGGCGATCACGGTTGGCGATCTAGTTAACTTGAATGTGGGAGATATCATTCCACTTGCTCAGGATGCCGATGGCGAGCTTCCGGTCTTGGTTGAAGGTGTTTCCAAGTTTAAGTGTTTCTTTGGAGTTTCACGGGGAAATCGAGCGGCCCAAGTCACTCGACTTGTGGAAGACGAATAAATAAGGGGGATTTATGGCAGAACCAGCTGGTTTCGGGGAGATGAACTTAGGAGAAATTGGTGCCGCCTTGGCTTCCGCTGGGGCACAAGCTCCTGGAGAAGGCGGGGCCATGGGTGCACCAGGACCTGGCAGTGGCAGCGGGCAGGCAGCAAAGCCAGGCGCTCCACCCATTCAATCCCTAGATTTCATCTTAGACATTCCTTTAAAAGTCACGGCTGAGCTGGGTCGTTCGAAAATGGCGATCCGCGATATTCTTCAGTTAGCTCAAGGTTCGGTGATCG
>JACPOE010000050.1 GCA_016185105.1 Bdellovibrio sp. | reverse complement strand
TCCTCACGGAAAGAAGAAAAGCCGCTAGACAACACACTGAAAATCGAAGAAGAAACCACTGGGACCAGGTCCAGCCATGCTGACCAGAACCCTATCTTGCTGATTCAGCTGTTTACTGTCACCCCTGCCCGGACAGGACACCCTCCACCTTGGAACCTTCACATTCCCATGTTCCGAAAGAAAAATTGCTATCAGGGGCGGGAATATTCCGCCTCGTTGTGCTTTTCAGATCGGAAGTTTCTCTTTGACTATTCTGATAAGAATGGTCAATCCATTATCACTCTTACAGTAGATCGATTTCGACAAGAGGCACCAGTGGTGCTCGAGCCGCCCCGTCGTTACACTTTGGATGAGGTAATTTCTCTAGCTCAAAACAGGAGCTTTGATACTCGAATTGAATATGAACATCTGATTCGAGCCCGTCGATCCGCTCGCGCTGCCTACCTAAAACTCCTTCCAAAATTGAATGTCTCATCGACCCTGTCGAATTTGGAACCCTCTATCACTAGTCTGTTGGGTGCCATCGGAGATTTTGCCCCTTTTCTTCTGCCTAGTCGTTGGATGCAAGCTCGCAGGGAGACTCACGCGTTAGAGGCAGAGAAAGATGCGATGCTGCTGATGCGAATGGATATGGGCTCTCAAGCCGAAGGTCTGAGTTATGCGCTGGGACGAGATCATGCCGCATTGGCTCTTTATGAAAACCTATTGGGTCGGACCTATGGTGCAATCCAGGCAGTGGAGCCCTTAGAGCGTGAGGGGAAGTTTCCCGAAGGCTCAATGGATCATCTGAGAGCTTATACAAAATGGATGGAGCTTGATGTCGTTGGGCTAAAAGCATTGGTGCACCAAGAGAAAGTAGATATTGCTCGAGCCTTGGGACTGATGAATCCGGATGGGGTTGAAGGAGTCGATGTTCCTGATGGGGTCCATCCGATTCATGGAGCCAGGAAGGTGACTGAAGGCGAGTTTCTTACCACTGTTCTGAGTCGTTCATTTGAGCTTCGGCAGATGGACCATCTCATTGAGATGGCCCGCATTGGCAAAAAGCAAATCTACTTTAGCTGGCTAGACCCCTCTGAATCGTCGGATGCTGGTTCGGTGGGATTTTTTACTGGGGACCTGTTGAAAATTGCGAAGTCTCAAATCGATGAATTACTGATCAAACGCGAGCAACTTCAAGCTGTTCTTGCTCAAAAAGTTTGTAGCGCAGTTTTGGAATGGAACGCAGCCGTCGAGTCCTACCCTATTGTGGCTGAAAGTATGCAAATTCACGAAAGGCGTTTAGGACGTGTGCTAGCCGATATTAAACCTAACAGCGCTTTAAACACTCTGGATATTGAAGCAGTCTTACAAGACTACTTAGCCTCGGGCCTACGAAAGGCCGCAATTCACGCCGCTTTTCGGGTGGCCGCTTCTAAATTAGAACGGCTGACCCTTGATGGCCATTATGTGTCAGTTCCACCGACTGTTGAAGTTCCACAAGCCCTATTTTCTTTTGAATTTTAAGACGCTGATGCTACTCAAATAGCATGCGTCAGCTTAAAGAACTGGTTCGGCGAAATGCTCTATTAATTCTATTCATTTGTGTCGCTTACCTTCCGTTTTTGGGTTTTCGGCTGGTACGAACAGCAGGAGACGAGAAAGTCTACATTACCCAAGCTCTGGAAATGGCAAAAAATGGGACGCTTTTCTTGCAGTCGCTAGGGGGAGTGCCGGACTACTATAAGGGGCCTGCACACTATGTTTTAATTCAACTAGGACTCAAAATTTTTGGCCTGAACCTCTGGTCGGTCCTTTATATGAACTTTGCCTTTGTTCTTATGGGAGCAGTTGCAATTGCTGAACTGATTCGAAACGTTTTTCCTCAGAAAAAGCATTGGGCGTTCTGGGCGGGGGCATTTTTTGCTTTCAATGTTGGAGTGTCAGGGCACCTTTTTACAAGCCAAATGGAAGCTGAGCTAGTCGGGTTTTATGGTCTGGGTTTTTTCCTGCTATGGCGTTCTAAGAACTGGCAAGGGGATCTGGCATTTTGGATCGTAGCTGGAATTTGTGGCTGGTTTAAATCCCCTTTACATAGTGTCCTGATCGGGCTCAGTGCTTTACTTTTTTGGGCTTGGACCGGTGAAGTTTGGCGTAGGTTAAAGGACCCTCGATTTCTTTTAGCAGCCGTGGCTGGAATTGTTGTAGGGGCGATTGGGTATGCTCCAGCTTTCGTGATGGATCAGAAGAATTTTCTCGAACTCTATTTAAAAAAAGAAACCTTTAAAAATAGTAACGGTGGTCCCTGGTGGCAGGCATTTGTTCCCATGGTCAGTTACTATTTGATACCGTTTATGAGCCTAGCGGTGGTTTCTTACATCGAGACTGTGGCTCTATTCTTTTCAAAAGGTGGGAGACAGCTGAACCCTGAGGGAAAACGGGTTTTAAAGTTAGCCCTAAGCGGAATCTTTCCGACCCTTGGTTTTTTTACTTATTATTTTTATCGGGGTGAGAATTACGCTCTTCCTGTAATTGGTCCTTTTGTTCTTTTATTTTTCTGTCTTCTGTATCGGGCTGAAGGAGTTTTTAAGAAGCTTCGGGCAAGTCTACTTTGGAGTGGAACTCTTTTCGGGCTTCCTTTGGCAGGGCTTTTGAGTGCGATCTATTTTCGTTTCGAAATCTCTGGGTCTTGGTGGCCTGCTTGGGTGATTCCGTTGGCTTGGTTTTTAGTCCTCGTGATGGTCGCCGGTGTGGTCTGGGACCATAAGAAAAAGGAAAACGGGCTAGGTTATGGTGTTGCTGTCAGCGGCCTAAGCCTGATTCTAGTCCTAAATCTTGCACTCTTTGTTTTTGGTGAGATGGAGGTCTACCAGCTAAGGGAAAGAATCCACGCCGACCGGAATGCGGGGGAAACTTACCGGGTAAGCTACTGGAACCTCAATCGCTTGATTTGGAATGAGTCTGGGTTGATGAGCGTCTCGGTAGGAGAGCCGATCACCGCCCTGTACCATGAGAAGGACCTTCTCGAGGCAATTCGTAACGGCGATCTGATTCTTGGTAGGGATACCGACGTAGGTAAAGAGATTGCCGCGCTAGCTGCAAAACACTTTCCTGATCTGGAACCCGTAACATATCCGTGGGATCGCTGGAAAACTCACGCAGCCGACGGGTCCGGCAACTCCTTAATTCCACAAGCATGGAAGCAACGAGATCTCAGTCTTCTATTTGACCACGCTTTGATCTTAAGATTTAAACCGCGCCCGAAAGGTTAGACCCTTTCTTTTTCAAGACGTACTCTCGGCCTTTGCCAATATTCTCATTAATGGTGACCCCTGTCTTACACAATGGACAGGACGCTTCATCCCAGGAGTCGAGGGAGATGTTTAAGACCGAGTAAAGAGAGGGGACGTTGCCCAGCTCAGCCGGTGTAATTCCACCGCGGTTACAAAGGGCTCCAACTCCAACAACTTCCGCACCCAAAGTGCGAACAAGTTCGACCACCTTTTTTACAGAACCTCCGGTCGTCAAAACATCTTCGACCACCAAGGTTTTTCTATTTTTTAGAAGTTTGTCGTATCCGCGTTTAATTAGAAACTCTCCCGGAATTTCAGATTTTTCGGCATACAGAGCCAGTATTTCATTTCCTGTCAACCGGCTGAGGTGATGAGTGACCCATTGGGAAAGAATGATTCCTCCTAAGACTGGGGCAACAACCACATCGATTTTGGTTTCCAAAAAGTTCTTGGCAATTCTTTCGCAAAGGTCTGAGGTCAGCCCGGTGTGTGGGTAGATGGCATCTTTGTTGATATAGGCCGAGCCGTGTTTTCCAGAAGTGTAAACAACGTGAGTATCCTTAATTACGGCTTGAACTGATGAAAGTTTTTTAAATAGATCTGCGTCATTCTGCATTTTCTACTCCTTTAAAAAGCTGTTTTCGATGCGACCTTCAACTGCCTTCTTAAGAAGGCGCTGGTCAGGCTGATAGAATAAAGAGCTGCCGTCTCTGCTCGCAAAATCACAGGGCCGAGGTAAGTTCTTACTGTGTTTGGAGTTGTTTGAAGAATTTCTCTTTCACGGGGGTCCCATCCACCCTCGGGTCCAATGAGGATTCGCAGTCCATTAGACTCCGATGAATTTCGATCTAACCATTCCAAAATTTCCTGTCCCGAAGAACGGGAGTTCTCCGAGGAGGTGCTAGTTTCCTCATCACACCAAAGCCGAGGGCTAAGGGGAGTGCCCTGAGGCGAAGGATCCGTGGGAAGTAAATGACTTTCGAAGGACACTGGCTCCGAGACTTCCATTTGATCTAATCTTCCGCATTGCTTTAATGCTTGCTGAGCAATTTTATTCCAGCGAGCTTGAAATTCCTGAGGGCCTTTTCGATCAATTCTGACAACGGTGCGAAGCGTTACAAGTGGGATAATTTTCTGAACACCCAGCTCCACAGCTTTCTCGATGACCCATTCCATGGCATCTCCTTTGAGGATGGCAATTTCCAAAGTCAAAGGGATGGTCGTTTGCTTTTCCGATAGAGGGATCTTTGGAGCCTCTTCTTCACTTACAGCCTCAATGCGAGGAGGTCCCTGTCGTGTTCGCAAACGTACCCACGCTGTATGACCCTTGCCGTCTAATGCTTGAATGACGTCGCCATCCCTAAGTCGCAGGACTCCACTTGCGTGGTGAGCCTCTGATTCAGATAAGGGTTCACTTCGTCCTAGATGGGGAAGTTTTGAACATAAAACACGTTTGGTCATTTTTAGCGATCTCCGGATGGCACACCCTAGCTCTGAACGTCGATTTTTGCACGAATCTTCAACCGAAACACGAAAGGGACGTTAGAATCGGGTTCTATGAAATCCTGTTATTTAGGTTTTTTCATGATCCTTTTGTCTTTCAAGTATGCGCTGGGGACTCCGGTGGATCAAACTGTGACCCCTGCGATCGAAGATGATCCTTCGTTTCTAATAGGTCCGTCGGTGGATTCATTTAAGGTGGATTCGCGCCTAGAAAAAAATGTCGATTTTTGGGTCCAAATTTATAGCAAATACACGACTCGCCAAGGTTTAGTTCACGACGCAAAATATATCGATCGAGTTTATGAAGTGATTGACTTGGGTGCGGGCGATACATCGTTTAAAGCAACCCGGCGAGCAAAAAAGAAATGGCGTAACGTTCTTTTATCTTTGCACCACCTCGATGTGAAAGGGAGGCTGGAAGATCCGAAGGATTTAGAGAAATTGGATGAGGATCAAAAGAAGGTTTTTAATCTTTTTAAAGACATTCATGAGAGTCGCAAGTTCTTAAATGCTTCGCACCGTAAAAGGCTTCGGTTTCAGCTAGGGCAAAGGGACCGATTTTTGAGTGGTCTTCAGGAGTCCGGAAAATATTTGCCGGCAATGGAGGAGATTTTTAAAAAAGAGAAAATGCCAATAGAGCTCACTCGGCTTCCGTTTGTGGAGAGTAGCTTTAACTTTCGCGCTCGTTCGAAAGTGGGAGCCAGCGGAGTTTGGCAGTTTATGAAGTCGACGGCCCGCCTTTTTATTCAAATTAACCCAGCAGTCGATGAACGCAATGATCCCATCCGAGCCACAGAAGCCGCGGTAAGGCTGCTTAAACTGAACTATGAGTCCTTGGGAAACTGGGGGTTGGCAGTTACCGCCTATAACCACGGTCGCAAGGGAATGATGAGGGCAGTTAGGATGATTGGAACCGGTGAGCTGGAAGAGGTGGCCGAAGAGTACAGAAGCCGCTCCTTTGGCTTCGCTAGTGGAAATTTTTTCACGGAGCTCTTGGCGGCGATTGAAGT
>JACPOE010000014.1 GCA_016185105.1 Bdellovibrio sp. | reverse complement strand
CACTCAATCCAATCAGGTCCAAAGTAATGGGCATGACACCACCACCGATCGGAGAGCATCATGAGCGCAGGATCACCCTCTCACGGCTCTGGAAATAGTCAGGATTTTGAACTCAACCTCGCCCCTATCATTGACTGCTTCACCGTCCTAATTACCTTCATGTTAATTTCTGCCTCCTTCCTTGCGGTCGGAATTTTAGACGCGGGCGCAGGCGTGATGACCCAACCCGTCCAAGGAGAAACCCCACCCCCAGTTGCTGTGGAAGTTCAACTTCACAACCAGTTTCAAGCAACCGTCAAGCTCAGCGGCAAAAGCTCTCAAACGTTTCAGATCGGGCCCTCCTCGCCAGGTGCACAGGCGTGGAATTTTGATGCCTTAGAGAACGCTCTAAAAGAAGTGAAAAGCAAATGGCCGACGACGGACTCTGTACTTCTGACCGCTGATGATTCGGTTGAGTACTTAAATGTGATTCAGTTCATGGAAAAAATTCGTAAAATTATTCCAGGAATTGCCCTAGGAGGGTTCTAGGATGAGATCCCGATTCGCCAAACCTCCTATTCTCAGTGACGAGATGGCTCTTCAGATCACATCGATGGCTGATATTTTTACAATTATTCTAGTTTTTCTACTCAAGTCTTATGCCTCAGTGAACATTTCTCCCTCCACTGGAGTTACTATTCCAGTGGCGGTGGCAGAAGCTCCTCAGGTGGAAGCGTTAAAGCTCGAAATTTCGGATCACTCTGTACTGTTAGAGAATAAACCGATCGATGATTTAAACGCCTTTCGCTTTCCACCCGATGACCTGCTTCCTAATCACTCTTCGAAAAAGATAAACGAATCCCTTCAGCTTGAACGAAAGCGGCAGGAACTGATTTCCCAGGCCAACTCTTCCGTAAAACCCGATTCAAAGATCCTAATTATCGCAGATCAAAAGACACCCTATTCCACGCTAAAAACTGTACTGGCATCCGCTGCAATCAATGGCTTTACCGATTACAAGCTGGTCGTGGTGACGAAAGATTAATCGTGAGGAGAATAAACCCGTGAAAACGAAATGGGCTTTCCTACTTCTAGCGTTGATTCAGACTGTTGAGGGACAAGCCGCCAGCATCTTAAACTCTGAAAATGTAGAAATTCAAGCCCGCAGAGTCGACCGCGTAGCCCTCCAATCCCAGGATTCCGCAGCCAGCCGATTAAAATCCCTCATTAAGAAATATAAAAGTCAAGCCCAAGAAGGCGTCCTTCTGATGAGACTTGCTCAAGTCTACCAAGAAGGTGCGGAGATCGAATTTCGAATCAGCTACGGTAGATCACCCAAAAACAAAAGTAACACCGCAATTCAATTGGGTCGCTACCGGGGTAGGCTCCAGGATGCGGTCAACACCATCAATGAATTGCTGATCCGTTTTCCAAGATACCCCCTAGTGGATGAAGCTCTATTTATTCGTGCAAAAGCCAAAGAAGAACTAGGACAAAAAGACAGTGCCCGAGAAGACTACCTGAACCTTACTCAGAACTATCGGGATTCAAAACATCTCTTGGCCTCTTATATGGCTCTGGCCGATCTAGTGATCGAAAAAAATAATCATGCCGAGGCCATTCAGTACCTCAACCAAATTGAAGCCCATCCAGAAAGTTCTTTCTTCCCTTTCGCACTTTATAAACTCGCCTGGGCACATTTCAATTTAAGAAATATTCCTAGAGCACTGGGTTACCTAGAGCGTCATGTTCATCTTTATCTTAACAAGAGTCGGATCGAAAAACTGAGCGCTTCTGACATCGCTTTACGTGAAAACAGCCTGATGGACATGGCTACCTTCTATTTCGATGGCTATGAGCTGGGAAACCTATCGTACACCCTCAGCGCAGCTTTGAATTATTTCCAAAAACAGCAACCCGGAGAACTGCTCGGGAAAATGATTCTGCGATTTGCAAAGCTGCTCCGGTCCAGACAGAGAGAGGCCGATTTGGCGCTCTGGAAAACTGAGATGATCCAAAAAGTCGGGGCCCTGCCAGAAGCAATGGATGTTGTGATCACCCTATTTGATCACCTTTGGGATCAGCGCCGGGTTTCGGAAATTCCAGCAGCTTGCTCAGATATTCAGACCCTTTTTCGGATGAATGCCAAAAACCCTGCACTCACCCAGTCGGAATCCTACGTTTCAGCGCGAAATGCCCTCACCCAAAGGGCTGAGGTCCTTCAAGATGTAATCGTTAAGCAGGGTGGGAAGTCCAGTACTCCTGAACTACAGCTTCAAATGAAAGTCCTAGAAGCCCTCTACTCTACTTTTATCCAGATTGTTCCAGAAACAGACCCTCGAATTGTGCTGGCCCATTATAACCTGGCAGAGACTCTTTTTAAGATCTCTAATTTCAATTCCGCTACAGATAACTACCGCTGGATTTTACAACACTGGAACAAGGTTCTTAAGTTTCAACGTTCCGAGGTCGAGTTAAAGGCGATTGCCAGTCGCTATGAATCTCTCCACTCCCTGGGTGCAATTCCAAAACAGATTACTCCTGCAAAACCTGATCAGCTGCGTTGGGACGAGTTCAAAGAAAAACTCCCCCCCCAAATCAGAGAGTGGACTTCCTGGATTGATTCTTATTCCGGAGGCTCATCAGAGAGCGCCGAAACTTTCAACAGTTTCCAGTTCGAAGCGAACCGAACCATCTACCAACAAGGCGGAGTGAGAGCAGCGATCGAAAGGATGGTCCGTTTTTCTGAGAAGAACAGAACCTCGAAATACGCGATCCCATCCCAAGAACTCGTTTTAGACAGCCTGCTCCTGACCCAAAACTGGCCCGAGATTCAACGGACCACACGCTATTTTCTAAGCCGGGCACCGAAGAGTACACCTTTTTACAATCGTCTTCAGCAACTCTCGGCCGACGCTGCTTTTAAACAAGTCGAAGAAAATTACCAAAGTGGCGCTTACGATAAACTCATTGCTCAAGCCAAGGACTACATTCTTTCTTATCCTAAAAATGAAAGAGTCGCAGATGCCCTCTTTTTGATGGCAAATGCATCGCTAGCCAAGAAAGATGAAAAACTGGCCAGCGAAGGCTATTCACAGTTGATTCAGAATCATCCCAAATCAGCGCTTGCCTCAAAAGCCCGCTTGGCGCGCGGACAACTCTCCCTCGCAAAAGCCCGATTTGATCTGGCAGCCCAGGACTTCGAAAGCTACTTAAACTCTGAGAACCCTCCTATGAAGACTTCTCCTAAGGAGACTCAAAATCTCTGGAGTCAGCTTTTCACCTTAAAATGGATCTCTGGCCAAAAAGCAGCTTCTTGTAAACAGTTTGATCATGAGACCGGTAACTCTACTTTTGAAGAGTGTCTAAAGTTTTGGGCTCTGAGCGAACTCAATGATACGCACTCCGAAGCCAGTGCCACCGAAAAAACTCTGCCTCGTGAAGCAAAACAACGCGCATTGAAAGGATCTGAACAGACCCGAGCACTCTGGGCATTGCTCGAATTAGGCTCGGATTCCGACTTAGACCTCCGATCCCAACTCCACTTGATTCGATCCCTCGCGACTCATTGGGACAAACTGGATTCATCAATTCGCCTGACAATGCTGCAACAAATGAATTCTGTGATCCCTCCTAAATTGGAAGCGATCCGGCTTGAGATCAAAAAGGCCACCCCAATGAATCGAGCCTCGGCCAAAGCAGTCAGCATTCGCGCCGAATGGATCAAGGAGTTTGAAGAAACGATAGCAAAAGTGATGAAGCTCCCTTGGTATCGCCTACAGGCCAGCGGCCTCATGCAGCTCGCTCTAGCCTACGATGACTTTGTGATCAGTCTCCAAAGCGCACCCATCCCAAAAGACCTGAGTGCTGAAGAGTCCGTTGCGTATCAAAAGAGTGTTTATGAAATTGTAGAGCCATTTTCAAAGAAACGGGACGACATTGCCGAAAGAGCGATGACTTCGAAGTAAAACTATCGAAAAAAGTGGGGCACTCGTTGCCGGATTGGTTAAAAACGCTCGGCTCATTCGAACAAAATGGATCATTAGAGTTAGCGCGGATCGAAACCATCCTCATCCAGGAAGACTCCCCGGCAAAAGACTCCAATGGATTAGATTTGAAGGCCCTCTGGCTGGAAAGCTACCAAAGCAGAAACTGGGCAAAAGCGACTTACTTTCTGCAAGAAATGACTGCAAAAAAAGTTCTTCCTGATCATCAGCTCAAACTCATGCAAGGGCTCATGTTGACTCGCCTTGGGGCTCAGGCTGAAGGATTCTTAGAGCTTCAATCCTCACTGCCCTCTCTAAGAGAGTCTGCACAAAGAGCTTTGGCTGAAATTCTACTCACTCAATATTCCAAATCCGGCTCGCTCGAAAATGCGCTTCAAGTTTCAAAGTCTCTCGAAAAGAAAAGCCAAAATGCGACGCTGGCCGAAAACCTGGAAAAAAATGCTCTCAGAGTTCCTGAAAAAGCAAAACTTTCCCCGAACAACAAGAAGGGAGCCGCTTTATGAGATCCCCCCTGATCGCCTTTTTTATCCTAGTTCTGGGTTCTGCCCTACTCGTGAGTCCCACGGAGGCTTCAGCTAGTGACGGAAAGTCCCATTCTAAATCCGATAGACAGAAGGTCATCGATTTCGAGGGTGACCTGGTCGAAGGAGTGAACAAGCGCCCATGGGATTCCCTCAGTCAGATTTCAGATAAGAACGCTCGCCGTAGAGCCCACCTCTACCAAAAGAGACGGGGCTTTAAGGCCGAAAATCGCGAAACACTCCAGGAAATGAGGTTCCAAAGATGAGCCATGCTCAAGGTGCCGCAAATAGAATGATTGTGACCTCGCTTACTTCGAAGGGGCAGATCTTGCACAGTGAGATCTGGGATACCCGGAAGGCTTTCGGATTAGGATTTCCTTACCGTTGGATCTTGGAAAAAACTTCCGGTGGTTTTCGAATTCGGGACTTAAGCCAATTAGAAATTCGCGAGATTTCAGACGCTCAAGCAAAAAAGAATATCTTGTTAAGAGAAGCGGCCACTCTGAGTGGTCCTTCCCAAATTCGAATTCATCCGATCCTAACAGATCTCAATGCACAGGGTTCCAAAGCTAAGACGCCCTTGTCAGTGGCTAGCCATACGGCTCCGGTGTCCTTCGAAGGAATCGAAAATCCGAGAAACTTCAAGCAAGCCATGAGTGGGGTCTCTATCGCAGTTCTCTTAGCACTTCTTCTTGCCCAAGTCATACCAGCCCACAAGAACGAAGAGCTGATTCCTCCCCAGTTTGCGAAAGTCATTATGACCCCTCCGGCTGCTGCAAGGGCTGAAAAGCAAGCGGCAGAAAGCTCGCGCGCAGTCAGTGTTGTGCAGGCTTTTCAATCAGGAACGGTGAAAAAATCGACGCAGGCGTTACTGAAAGCGTCCGTAGCGTCTCTCTTGTCAAAAACATCGCCCTTTTCAATTAATAAATCCAACTCAGCTCTCCAAGGTCTGTTCAGTGCTAAAAATTCTCAGCAGCTCGGGCTAACTGGAGTCCAAGCGAAACCTCAGGAAATTGCCAGCCTCAGTGTCGGAGCTATGGGCGGCAAAGGAACCGCAGCAGGAGGAGTGGGTTACGGCACTGGCGAACACGCCGGAGTAAAAGGCCAAGGTGGTGGTTTAGTCTCTTTAAATACGCCCGATGCTCAAGTGGATGAAGGGCTAACCAAAGACGAAGTAGGGAAAGTCATTCACGCCCATATTTCTGAGGTTCGCTACTGTTACGAATCTGCAATGGTTCGAAACCCTGATGTCCAGGGTAAGCTGATGGTGAACTTCGTCATTCGCCCAGTGAATGGCGCACCTGGAATGGGGATCGTCAAGACGGCCCAAGTTCATTCATCCACCGTGGCGGACTCGGGAGGGGTTGACGTCTCGGTCGCCTATCCTTTTATCTTCAAATCACTCGGAAAATGAGGCTTCTATGAAAAGTAAAACTAAGAACTCTAAAAAACTAGCCAGGAAAATGAAAGTCTACATTCTCGTTTTAGCGGTCGCCCTGGCGATGCTCATGCCTCAAATTTCAATTGCAGCTGGGTCGTCTAAAGCCGCCTCTAACACGCCCCTACAGAATCAAGAAGTCGGCGATGGAGAACAGGTCAACTTAGATTCTATCAAAGAAAAGTACTGGGCCAGAGGCGACGAAACTGAGTTAGGCGTAGTTCAAAACCGGACCTACTCAAAGAAGGGGAAAATTGATCTGACTCTTTATGGAGGCGTCCTTTTTAGTGATCCCTTTCTGGACATTAAACCCGTCGGTGGCTCTTTGGGTTACCATTTTTCAGAATACCTTTCCTTACATGCCGTCGGATTCAAGTACTTGGTAAATCCCTCCTCGGCCTTGCTGACCTTTCAACAATCCTTAGGCGCTACGACAAATACGAATAGCCCAAACTATTATTTAGGCGGCGAACTTGAAGCTAGCCTTTTTTACGGAAAATTGAGCGTCCTAGGAAAATCGATTATCTATTATGACTTTATGGCATTGGGAGGGGCGGGCGTTACCAACACCGAATCAGGAAACTACATCACGCCCACGCTTGGAGTTGGACAGCGTTTCTATCTCTCAAAGGTTGCCTCAGTCCGCTTGGACTACCGCCTAATGTTTTATAACGAGACTCTACTAGAGAAACAAATTGTCACCCGGATTGGCCAACCTGTCGGAACAAGAAATAACTGGAGCAACGTCATCACTCTGGGTGTCAGCTTCATGTTCCTTGGAGACTAAGCTTATGACAAATCGCACCTATTACCTCCTTATTCTATTTGTTCTGCTCGCCTTTCTTGTATCTCAGGCGGTAGAGGCCAGCCCAAACGCGTACATCATGAACTATGGAGTCCGTGCCTGCACCTCCAGCGAACGCTGGTTCACAAAGCCTACACCTCCCCTCGATGCTCAAGCGGGCAACCCAACCTCTGATCCGATAGCTGCGATTCCTGAACAATGGATTCTGACTTTTACCAAATACTTGCAGGGCAAGATTTCACCGATTGAAGGATTTTCGCAAGCTTTGGCACTCCGAAGGCTAGCCGCTAATTCCCACGAAAGGATTTTTTCGGAGTATTGGGTATCCCGAGTTCTCATGGCCTCCGGAATGGTACACCTAGCAGAAGGGGGTTTTAAATCGATTCTTCAGGAAGATCCCTCTTCAAAGAGTATTCCGTTTCAGATTGCAAGCCTTTCCTGTCTGAACATGATTAAGAGGAAAACCGGAGTTCTAAACGCCGACGCAAACTTAGTTTCTCTTTTATCGCCGCTCAAATCTTATGCCGATCCCTTGGGTGTCCCTGAAGTTCTAGCTCCGATCTGGGAGACCGCTTTTCACCTCGTTGCAGCTGGCTCCGAGTTTCAGAACCCAGAAGTTTTCCAAGCACTGAAAGGTTCAGGGGCCTACGAATCCTTAGCGTTGGGAATTTTCTATTCTCAACAGGCAATCTCTGGTCATTCGCCTACCGAATCTTACACTCTTGTGGTTCAAAATCTTCAAAACTACTTCTCGCACAAATCGCTCCCGGAGGCACTTGCGGTCATGCGCGACCAAGCCCTTTTACTCATGGGTCGAGCCTGGTACAGCATGGGAGCCTACGATAAAGCGATCCTTAGTTATAAAAAGATAGGCATTCGATCCAACGAATGGGTCCACGGATTGTCCGAACTTGCCTGGTCCTATCTTATGGCCGGCTACTACCGTGAAGCCATCGGCGTAGGAGTAGGAATTCAATCTGGAGCGTTGAAAAGAACTTTTTCTCCTGAGACTGTGATGGTCATGGCTATGGCGCTCAACGAAATGTGCTATTTCCCAGAGTCTCTTAAGATGGTGAACAAGTTCAAAAAAGACTACACTTCGGCCTATCTCTGGCTGAAGCAGGAAGGTTTGAACACGAAAAAGGGACTACCCTCGGCCGGATACAAACAGGTCATCTCATACGCTAAAAACACTCCAGTGACGGCTCAAGACCAGATCCCAGGCAGAGTCGCTAGTGAGTGGATTCGTTCACCGATCTTTCTGACTGAGCAAGATCAAATCAATCTCACAATACGTGAGAAAGCCACTAGCTCCACACTCACCGAACAGGCCATTCGAGAACAGGGCCATCTTGCCCGAGAGATTGCTAAAGAGCTTCGCGAGCTCCGAAATAAATTCATGGCAGCCAAGATCCGCCTGAAGCAAGACGAACAGCTTCCTGTTGAAATTCAAAAACGTATTCAAAATGTCAGACTCAACTTGGAACGCTACGCCCGGATTCGAAACGCTGCTCCCACGTGGAGGCTCATGCTAGCCAATTTCGAAAGCCGAGCACAAACCATCGCTCATCACTCGGCGCAAAAGATTTCAACTCTAATTACCCAGTTAAACGAACGCATGCTCGGACAGCTAGAGGATATTGCTGAAAATCACGAACTCCTAGAGGTAGAAATTTTCAATGGCGCCAGTGATGACATTATTTGGCAGAACGCACACCCTGACTTCAAAAAAGTAGTCAGCAAAATGAAAGCAAGTAAGAACGAACCTTCCGCTGAGAAAGTCTGGGACTGGGGAAGTTCGTTGGGTGGCCTAGACGGGCGTGGGGAGATCTGGGAAGACGAAGTAGGCTCCCTTTCTGCTAACCTTCATGACAATTGTGAAAGCAAAGACAAATACCTCGCTATCAAGAACCAGTTTCAAAGCGACACCGCTACCCAGTAACGAAATGAGGAGTATTTATGAATAAAAATCAAATTTTTCTTGGTAAAAATGGAAAAACTTTCGGCCCCTTTACTGAGGATGAGTTTCAAGAACTGATGAAACAGGGTCGTTTGGCCGAATACTCCTGGATCTGGGACCATCAGAAAAGCACCTGGAAGACACTAGACCAACCTCCTCCTACTCCGGTTGAGACTTCACAAAAGTTGTCTACCGCAGCGAAAAAGGCCGCAGACCACGTATCCTCTCACTGGGAATCCGTTAGAGGTATTCTTTACAATGCCTTTTCCCTGCTTGAAGGAAACTTGAAGTCGGTCACAGAAACAGGGTGCCGATTTGTTTGCAAGGACCCTCATTCTGATCTTTCTTGCGGAACCTGGGTTTCTCTCAATTTATATAGCCCCGAAATAAATCATGGCTCCACCAGCATTAAAGTCGTCGCAAAGATACTAGCTTTAGAGGCAGATCCGAAAGGCGGCTGGAGTTATCTGTTACGCTGGGACTCTCTTCCATCGCTCTAAGCCTTTTTTTCGGATCTGTCCCTCTTTGGACTTCCCAAATCCCCCCTTCAATTACGTCTCAATAACGTCAAGCCTTGTCATTTAATTACACTTTTTTAATTGATATATCGTTTCACTTGTTTGCTTATTTTAACATTAATAAGTAAAATTAATAATTAAGAGGTGCTTTATGGCGTTCCTACCTAACAGATTCACCCCAAACCTTCCTCCACTTAAAAAAATAATTGTTTCCAGTTTGATTCTTTCCCTGACTACTTCTGGCTATGCCGCTCCCCAATCTAAATGTCAGAGCATTAGCACCTCTAAGAACTGTTTCGCTGATGTCTTTAAAAGTACCTCCAGTGGGCAAAGACTTCAGGACACCCTTTTTGTTGTAGAGGTATCGGGGAATCATGAAGGCGGACAAAATAGCACAGACTCCCATTTGGCGAAGGCAGCTTCGGCGATTCAAAATTACATTAATGCACTCCCCAACCAACTGGACTCCCGCTTTGCGGTGGTCGGAGGGGTCCCCAGAAAGCACTGCTTCGTCTCCAAGAAAGGCGTGAGTCTATCTTCCGTATTTAACTTTTCTAAATCACAAGTGACCTCTAAGAATTTCTCAGACCTTTTGGACCTCTGGCTCACACCCGCTGAGGGAACTCGACTTCCTGAAGTTCTGGACAGCGTCTATGGCGCCCTCACTGATTCCAATCTAAAAGCGGCCAAAGCTAAGGGTTTCTTTCGGAACGGTGCTGGTCTCTCCATAGTCTTCCTTTCTCAGAGCCAAAACGGAAAGACCTCTCAGACCCATCAGGACGACGACTCATCCGACTGCAGGGATAAATCCGATTCCAATCGAAACTCCTCGTCGAAAGAGAGAGAAGACGACTCCACAAAAAAGGGTAAAAGAGATGGATCGAACGAGCACAGTGAGACCCATGGCCAAAATAAGGGCAAGTCGAAAGAAAATAAAGACAGAGACGACAAAGACAAAATCGCCTGTACCTTCCAATCTACGCCCAGTAGCCTTCTTTCAACCCTACAAAGTCAAGTGACTCGTGCTATCAGCGTTTTTGACTTAAGCGATTCTCATTTAAAGAGTGAACGAGCGAATGCCTTTTTAAGTTCATCTCACTCAATCGCGCTTAGTCTTTCTTCTGGAAATTTGAGCGAGCTCATTCAACTAGGATTGGCTTTCTCTGAAAACAATCCTAGCCCCAACGTATTTTCTCTATCAAATCAGAATATCGATTCAGCCTCGATAAAGGTTTTCTACAACTCAGCCCGTGTGAATTTTAGCTACGACTCGGCCTCTAATACTGTCACCCTCGCCAATGAGGGGCTAAACGGTACAATCGAAATTACCTATTGCACCAAGGATCCGGGCCCAACTCCATCTCCGTCACCAACCCCAGACCCTACTCCGTCTTCGACTCCAACACCGGCTCCTACTCCGTCTTCGACACCAACACCGGCTCCTACTCCGTCTTCGACACCAACACCGGATCCTACTCCGTCTTCAACACCAACCCCGGATCCCACTCCGTCTTCAACACCAACCCCGGATCCCACTCCGTCTTCGACTCCAACCCCGGATCCTACTCCGTCTTCAACTCCAACCCCAGACCCTACTCCGTCTTCGACACCAACCCCGGATCCTACTCCGTCTTCGACACCAACCCCAGACCCTACTCCGTCTTCGACTCCAACCCCGGATCCTACTCCGTCTTCGACACCAACCCCGGATCCTACTCCGTCTTCAACACCAACCCCGGATCCTACTCCGTCTTCGACACCAACACCGGATCCTACTCCATCTTCAACACCGACACCGGATCCCACTCCGTCTTCAACACCAACACCGGATCCTACTCCGTCTTCGACTCCAACACCCGTACCGAGTCCATCACCGACCCCTACCCCCACGCCTACCTGTAGCGGACTCACCTGCGGCGTACTTGGCACCTAAAATAAGGAAGCCCAGGCCATGGACGGCCCTATTCGATAGAACCCGGTCTACGCATCAAAGAACTCAAAACTTCGCGGACCTCGCGTCCCTCTAAAAGCTGATTGACCCCTTCGGTAATAGGCATTGAAATTTGACGTTGAAGAGCAAATTCATAAATAGACTTTGTAGTAGCAACCCCTTCAGCAGTACTTCCTAAATCGAGTAGAATCGCAGAAAGTCTTTCTCCCTTGGCTAGACGCTGCCCAACTCGATAGTTTCGACTCAAAGAGCTGCTGCAGGTGGCAAGCAAATCACCAGCACCGGCCAAGCCCAAGAATGTGGATTCTTTAGCTCCCATTGCAGTTCCGAACCGAGCCATTTCCGCAAGACTCCGAGTGATCAACATCGCTCTCGAATTCCACCCTAAATTCAGGACGTCTATTGCACCAGCGGCGATGGCAAAAATATTTTTCAACGCCCCCGCCCACTCCACACCAACAACATCGGTCGCGGTATAGGCTCGAAACTTCTCTGACATGAGTAGAACCTGTCCAGACTCACAAACCTCTGAAAAAACGGAAGCCACAACCGTTGCTGCCGGTTCACCCCTAGCGATTTCTTGCGCCAAGTTTGGACCAGAAATCACTCCAATCCTGCGACTTGGAATTTCTTCAGTGAGAACCTGTGAAATTCTCTTAAGAGAACCCGGCTCGATTCCTTTAGTCGCATGAAGGATAATTTCATCCCCCTTAAAATATTTCGCCGCAATTCTAGCTTGTTGGCGACACACAGAGGATGGTAGCGCCCAAATCACCCCTTGCAGCCCTCCCTCAAACACCCTTTCCATGTCGCTGTAAGCAACAATTTTCTCATTGAGCTTCATGTCT
>JACPOE010000013.1 GCA_016185105.1 Bdellovibrio sp. | reverse complement strand
TAGTGATTCACGCAAATTTCCTTTGGACAGAGCCGTCCTCTCACTTCGCGCTCATCAAAAACGTACGCAGCCTCAGCGGGGGCCACATCGACCAATGCAATTACACAAAAAATTACTAGCAATGAGTTCATTTTAGTTTTCCTTTTAAACGTGTTTGAACAATAGATTCGGTGAGCGCGACCAAGTTGGTTCGAGTTCAATTCGGTACAAAAAATGCCCGGCTTCCCATTCAAGCCCACCGTTTTTAATTGCCGCTGGAATCCAGATCTTTTTCACGAGCGGCGATAACATTTTTGGTGGCAGTTCCTCCGATGGTGATTCAGGTTTCTTTTTCAGAGTCGTGCAACCCACAACAGATATGCAAACAAGTAGTAACAGCGAAGACAATCGCGGCATAAAAAAACCTTTCGTAATGTAGTAGATAGTGAAATTGCGGGATGTCGATCCGGGGGCATACCCACTGCGATATCTCAGGAGAGTGCAGGGTATTTTGCGATTGTTCCAGAGCACTCGAGTTACACGCGAGGGGCTGGAACACGCTGCACGGCTTGCCATGACCTATAATAAAACTCAGTTCAATTACATCCAAGCCACGGCTCTTTATTTTGATAAGGACGGAAACCGACCCGGCATTGTGCGCACGGCGCCAAAACGGGAGGCAACCTCAATGTATTTACATAACTCAATAACAAATGAGGGGGAACCTAATGATCAATGATCAGATGCGGGTACTATCGCATCAACTAAAATTATATGGAATACACACAAGCTTTGAGAGCCGAGCCGCTCAAGCAGCATGCGAAGGACTCAATCATCTTGAGTTCTTACGTTTAGTGTTGGAAGACGAAGTTTTGTCTCGCAAAGAGAGACTTGGGAAATCACTTAAAACTCGGGCCAAGTTCAGGTCCCATGCCAATCTTGAAGACTGGGATCAATCCATCGAGCGTGGCCTCACAAAAGCAAAGCTGCGTGAGTTGGCGAGTCTCAGTTTTTTCAACTCGAAGGAAAATCTATTGCTACTGGGAAAGACAGGAGAGGGAAAGACCCACCTTGCTGTAGCAATAGGCCAGCGGCTCTGCTCAGAGAGTATCTCGGTCAGTTTTTTGCCAATGAATTTTCTTTTTGAAGAAGTATTAGCTGCGAAGGCTGCAGGCCGATACCTGACATATGTGAAGCGACTCACTCAAACCAAGGTGCTCATCCTCGATGACTTTGGCCTTCGCAATTACACTCACGAAGAAGCCAATGTACTCGTGGATCTACTCGAAGACCGCCATCGCAAAGGTCCCGTAATAATTACGTCGCAAGTGGATCCCAAGGGTTGGCAAAAATTATTTGAAGATCCAATCATAGCTGAAGCAGTAGTGAGTAGACTCG
>JACPOE010000056.1 GCA_016185105.1 Bdellovibrio sp. | reverse complement strand
CAGCTTTGTCTGCTGCGGCTTTGTCTGCTGCGGCTTTGTCTGCTGCGGCTTTGTCTGCTGCGGCTTTGTCTGCTGCAGCTTTGTCTGCTGCAGCTTTGTCTGCTGCAGCTTTAGCCTGTGCTTCTTGGGCTCGGGTGAGCATTCCAAGTGCAAGCCTTACGTCATCGATTTGGGGACCAATATTCATGCCTCCAGCTAAGTCGTTGAAAAAGTTTTGAAGCACAAAGGACTTGGTCTTGGAGAGTCGGCATTCAGCTGGGAAGTCCTTGAATAAGTCTGATTTGCTATGCAGTGCTACGGCTTCGGGGCGACTGTCGTCAGATAGGCCGGCTAGCGCTTCAGAGCCTTCCAGGAGGGTGACGATATTCCCTGGGCAAGGTTCCAATTTCGCTAAACGATCGATTTCTTTTTGTTCTTCCTCGCGTCTCACTCGCTCTTTTTCGGCATCAGCGTCAGCCTTTTCACGGGCAAGTCGGTCGGCTTCTGCTTTATCAGCCTTAGCTTTCTTTTCTGCTGCGGCTTTTGCTTTCTTCGCGTCCTTCGCTTCTTTGGCTATGCGAATCTTAATAGCACTCGCAAGTTCTGCTTCCATATCATTTACAAGATCTGCCACGTCGTCATCGGCTATAATTCCTTTTCCGGGGCTACAACGGACATGCTTGCCAGGTGCGATTAAATCTTTAAGGGAGTTAATGGACGCTTGAGCGGCGGCTTCATCTGAATAGTCTGTTACGGCGCCGAAGGCTGCGACGAGGTCATCGCTACATCCTACAACGTCGGCATCCACAGCGATATCTTCGCCTGCAGCAGCGCGATCAAATAGGTTCCAATAGAGGACAGGAGCAGAGGCGCCCGAGTAGGTACAAGCTTTCACAAAATTTGCTTTTGTGGCTAGGAGATCATTTTTACGATCGTCCTCAGACTTGGCTTTGAATTTGCTCATTTCGCCTGCAAAGTCATTGTACTCGCTATCACCGCAGGGCTGTTTAGCAATTTCGGCGTCTGCACGAACTACGAGCTGAGTGACCATATCGGTAGTTAAGTTCAGCTTAACACCAGCGGAATTGGCCAATTCGCAATTGATTTCTGGTTTATTTTGAGCTTCTAGATCTGTCACGTGCACAGTCAGGGAGTGGGCGTTGTCTTTAATTTCCAAAGAGTCAAAAAGAGTATTGAAAGAGCGAATCAGGTCGTCTTCGCAAGCAGCCAGGGGCTTCTTTTCTTCAGGCTTCTTTTCAGGCTGGGAAACAGTGGTGTTATTGTTAGCCGATTTGCCGCCCTTCGGGCAGCCTACTACGAAAACGGAGAGCGCAACTACAGCGCCCACGCTTAAATACTTCTTCATAAAACAAAGATCCTTCCGCAATTTGCGAGTAATTCAAGTTGAGTTTTGCCTACATATATAAATGCGGTGCAAAAAAATCAACTTTGAAATGGGACGGATGGAGGTAACCCGAGACTTCATTTCACCTTCAGGTGGTAGGCTTCGCCGTAGTCTCCTTGGATCGAGCCTTGGTTTTGGTGGATATAGTGAACGAACCCCATTGAGATGACCAGCTCTGCAATCCAAAGGGCCCCTAACAGCCTCTTGCCTGTAGTTGTGTCGGGGCGGGCAAGGTGAATCAAAAAAATGAACTCAAGCGGAAAAGTAATCGTCATATAATAACGTCTGATTACCACTCCGGTCAGCGTCATTAATATTCCGCAGGCAATTAGGGCTGAATTTTGTAAGAAAACTGAGTTCGAATCGCGGCCGATCAAAATCTGAGCCCATTTTCTTGGATTCCACGTAACCATTCGGCGGACTGCAAAAATATAAATCAGAATAGAAGAAATTAGGGCTACGGCATGGAAAATACCAACCACGTAACTGGCATGGCCTGAGACGAGTGGATATCGGACAAAGTCTGAGATCTGAGCCCAGTTCGAAGAGCCCCTCAGCAGGCCTAGGGGGTTTCCTAAGGTCAAACCGGTTGGGTCTGTTATCCAAAAGGTCCAATATTTCAGTTGGGTGATTTCATCGAGTCCAGCGGAGATTCTCCCTTCCACCGGGTGCGTAAGGACAGTGTAAGCCCAGGGAACTAAGGGTAGTGCTCCCAAGATCGATCCTGCCGTCCATGCTTTCCAGCAAGTTTTTTTGGGTCGAGGATCGAAAGCAAGGGTCCATAAAAAGAGCCCTGCCGCAAAAAAGAAGCCGCTCATGTGGATTTGTCCAAGGCAGGCACCCACTGCGCCCCAGAGTAGGGCATAGCCCCAGCGTTCTCTTCGCCACCAGCCCATGAAGGTGAGCATCACAAAAAACGGCAAAAAAGGTTCTGGCCAAAGCTTGCGCTGGTAGAGGATCAAGAAGGGATTGACCAGGCTTAAGGCAAAAGCCCAGAGCCAGACCTGTCTTTCCTTTGAGTCCTGCACAAATCGGAACGCAAAAGGCAGGATCATCGCTATTCCCAAAAGTGCGAAAGCCTGGACTGCGTGAGCTAAAGAAGTGGGAGAGTGGATTCCAAAAAGTTTCGCCAAAACTGCAAAAACCCAAATACTCATTCCAGGGTTGACTAGATAAACTCCAGAGGGAATGCCGTACCAGGGCCACGGCTGAGAGTTACCAATCAACTGTGTTTGGGTAAAATTATATTCTTCGTCCTCTTTGTATTCCATGTCTTGGACGTATAAAACTCGGAGCAGAGTTCCGATGAAAAATAGGACCCCTAACCCCGCCCAGAGTCTGTTCTGGGTTTTTCTCATGATTTCACTCCTAACATCTGCAATGTCTGAAATTCTGTCACACGACCCTCTTGATAAGCGTCCGGGTACTGCAAAAAGGCGAGGTCATTTTTTTCCGCCGGATGAACAATCACCTCAAAATTTTCATATTTTCTTAGGTAGGCTCGAAAGTATCCGGGGTCTGAAAAGTGCCGGGGCCCTGGATAGACAAAGGGAAGGTAGCTGAGGCCAAAGGATTTGAACTTAGGTCGTGCTAGGTAGGCCAAAAAAGAAATCGGCGCTTGGGCACTGAACAAAAGGGAAGAATCTAAAGGTAGCCTTACATTTTTTAACGTCTTCAACTCGGGTGTCAATTCTTTCAAAAGCCCTGGCACCATATGGATGTGATGGTGCCCATCCAAATAAGAAATTGGAATTCCGAGTTTTTCCAAAACGTCCATCTGAGCTTGAAACTCCTTGCGGACAAATTCCCTTCTGACTTGTTTTGGAGTTTTCATCCAGCGTCTCAAAAAAGCAAACGGCGAAGGAATAAATGTCCCGTTCTCTAAGATCAGAGTTGGATTGGGTGTTGTCTGTAAGGGTTTTCCATAAGTTAAATTGAAATGGAGACCTAGCTCGATCTGGGATCCAAGTCCCAAAAGCTCCTCGAGCCCCTCTTGAAGATGAGGGCCGTTGGCCATGATGGAAATCCGTTTGATCACCCCTTTTTTCGCAAGGCACAAAATTCCAAAATTCACTCCGCGCGAAAGGCCCCAATCGTCTGCTGTAATCTTCGTTGGGCGAGGCATTGGACCGTAGCATCCTTTACGGTAACGCTCCCAAAGAATGGGAAGGCCTCGGAGAACAGTGAGTCCCTCGAAAAGTAAACGTGGAAACTTCTTTTCAGCTTCAAGATTTATTTTTACCGGAATATCTAATTCCCGAAGCTCGAGAGCTTTCGCTGCTAAGCTGAGCTCCAAGTCAAAAAGAAAATGGGAAGAAATTTGAGTGGAAAATGCGTTCACCGCCAAACGCCAGGAGATTCCAAAATTTCCGCTGTGGGTGTCACTGGTTTGGATGGGAAGAAAGACTCGAACCAGACGATTGAAAACCATTCCCAGTCGATGCCTTTTATAAACCAGGGGTAAAATTTTAACAGGAATCTCAAAAGAGCTTTCGGGTTGGCGTCGATTCGCTCTTACTAGGTCGTATCCTTCGTGCAGAGCCCGTAGTGCTTTTGGAAAAAAATCGGGTTCACATGCCTGTTCCAGGTGTACAATGAGAAACTGTTTTCCCCGGCTAGTTAAGAACCCTTCGCGCAAGGCACCGCCTCGTCCGTCAAAATCAGAGTCGGTTGATTTTTCACCAGCAACTTTTTCATCCCGCTCACGTGTTACAAACCGAATTAGAGTTTGAATCTGAAGGTCGTTTTTCAAGAGGTTCAAGGCAGGATGAAACTGGTGAGTAAACGGCGCAATGCGATTACCGTAGGGGATAATCAAAAGTTCGAATTCTTCTTCGCCGATAGAGGCTCGGATTTTCTTAGCAAGCTCACGGACTGTTTTTTGAATAAAGACCGGATCCAAGCTACCCCAGTTGGCCAGAGGCAGTGGAACGAGAACACTTAACGCTAAAGTTCGATTTTCGTCCGGCAGCCGTCGCCAGGGTCCCAAACAATAGGAATTTCGGTAGAGGAGGGCTTCACTCAGAAGTCTTGCGAAGGGTGAAAGTTTGGACTCGCTCCACGCGTGCCAGCCGGTGGCTATTCCCAAAATGACGGTGGCAAGCCAAGGCAGGGATAGTTTTTGGATTCCAAAAAAGACCACATCTCCGACCAGATCTTTTCCGGCCACAGTGATTGTGAAAAATCCAAAAGCTAGCGCAAACCAGGTCCATCGCTGCAGCCCTTTTCTAGCGTGGCTGTTCAACAATCCCGCAACGAGAAAGGCCACGGGAAACGCCAAGGGTGTCAAAGAATATTTAAATGTTTCTGGCATTAGCCAAAAATAAGGAAAGAGAGCTAGGGTGTAGAAATGCCCTCGCCCCAAAAGGGACTTTGGAGACCTCAAAAGCCAAAAGAGAAAAAGGCCGACACAAAGAACTCCTGCAATTCCTAGGTAAATGTGATGTGCAGCCTCAGCAGAAAAAAAGCCCTGATTCGCAAAACGTAAAAGCACTGAATTCAAAGACTGGCTACCATAATGGGAGGCGTCATAGTATTGCGAGTCCGCGTTTACAATGCCGACCCAGCTAGCCCACAGAGCGTGGTAGGCAGAGAATGATCCCAGAGCGAAATAACCCCAGATTTCCCCGAAAAGGATGAATCCTAGGACGGTGAAAAGAGCTCCCCACAACGCGCGATGCTGCTCGGTCTTTGCTCGCGACAAGAAAGTCCCGAAAACAATTCCAGGCCCGATCTTAAATAGCATTGGAATAGAAATTCCAAGAGCGGCGAGGGCCGACCGACTATTGAGGTATCCCCAAAGGCCTAGCGAGAACCCAAAGAACATCACGCTCGAAACCTGCCCGATGGTGAAGGTATCTAGACAGAGTCTCAAGATGAAAAGAAGAGAAATACAGGAAATCCAAAAGGCATTGCGGGTTACTTTGCGTAGCGTTTGAAAAAGAAAAAAGAATCCCCAACCAAAAGCAAGCCATTGCACAGCGTACCAAAACAAGGGGGCCGTCTTCGCATCAAAGGCGGCAAGCGGTCTAAAAAGTCCTGCAAACGGGGGTAAATACCGAAAGGGCGATTGTCCGTCGCTGAGGGTATAAATATTCTGCCAGTCTTCGGCCGCCACGCGTAGAGCCGTCCGGTAATAGACCAGGAAGTCTGTGTAGTCCGTTTTGATTGAAATCTTGTGAGCGTAAAGAGGCAGAGCAATAGCCAGGAGCAGTCCGCTCAGGATGAAGGTGCCGTATTGAAGATAATGGGGAAGCTTTTTAGAGTCTTTCACAGGTGTACAGAATATCAGCAAAAAGGAAGCTACTACAACGTTCCGAACGAACTTTATATCCAATCGATTTGAGGACTTCTTCCCAGCCTTCGGGAGTGCGGAAGTGAAGCCCTTGAGAGTTTGCCTGAGTGAAGCCGATTTGAGTGGCCCACTTCTCGTAAGTACGGTTCCATCTGGAAATCCAGCCACCGGTGGGGTTGACTTCGCGTACTAAAAGGACTCCCCCTTTTTCAAGGCGTTCAAAAGCCTTTCGCAAGATTTGTTCCTGAAAAGGAGGGGTGAAATAATGCATAACATCAATCGCCGTTATTGCAGAAAACAGGGCACCTTCCGGTGGTTCGAGGAGGCTTCCCTTTTCAATACGGAGGTTTTGAAGTGGCACGGCAGCTCGGTTTGCTAGCTCCAAGCGTTGGGGATCATGATCCACACCTAGAACTTGTCGGTGCGGGGATTCCAATGCGGCGGTGAGTGCTAACAGGCCATGGCCACAGCCTAGATCCAAAATCTTTCCTCGACCCGGAAGCTTAGAACTCATTTTTTGGTAGGGGGTGAGCTTCCATCGGGCGTAAAGAAAAAATCGAGTCGAAAAATCTGCCCCCCTGTACCGGCTTAAAATCCCTTTTACAGCATCGGCCCTTTTACCGTAATAACCCCTTCGGTTTTGAATCCAAATTCGACTGAGCCAGTAAGCCACCAGAACAAATTCTCTCAAAATTCGGACTGTGCTTTTTTCGGTATTCAAGTGAAGTGTGACAGGGAGGTCCGTCTGAGAAAGGCCCTGCCCATGAGCTGTTAAAAATAATTCAAGGTCGAACAAGAAGCCGGGACAAGTTTGACGTGAGAATGTTTCAACCGCAAGCCGTCTTGAAAACGCCTTAATGCCAGCCTGAGTATCGGTTGTTTGAATCGGAAAAAGCATTCGCACAAGCGCATTAAAACCCAACCCCAAGCGGTGTCGACCGTACGCAAGTCGCAATAACGAGACCGGGATATGAAAATGACTACTTGCCAGCCTTCGGTTTCCTGTCACAAGGTCGTATCCGCCTCGCAATTTTTCAATAGCTTGATCAAAAAAATCCAAGTCATAGGGAAGGTCGGAGTCGGTAAAGAAAATCCAGTTTCCTCGGGATTTTACAATTCCTGTTTGCAGAGCGGCCCCTTTGCCTGGAGGCTTTTCATGAGGGACCACTCGAACCTGATCCAACTGCCGGGCCAGGGACTCTGCGACTCGATCAGATGGATCGTCTGGACCGGAAGGGTTGGGAACCAAAATAATTTCAAAAGAATTAGAAAAACGGTTGAGAAGGTAGGCATGGGCCTCGCGGACGGTAGTCTCCAAAGAATGGGTGGAGTTTTTTGCAGGAATGACTAAAGAGACCTCTACTGGATTTTCAACTTTGAGTGTAAACCCTGTGGCCGTGCTTTGAGCAAGCCTCGGTAGTGGGCGAAGTTCATGCAAAATTGAACGATTCATAGGTCTCCGCAAGTTTTTCAAGAACCAGCTCAGCATCCGAGGGACTATGTAAAGCCAAGCCACAGGCCGGCGTAAATAGAGCCTCTCTTAGGACCTGAGGTAAGAGTTGAAGATGAGGCTCCCAGTTTTTAGCAAAAATTTCAAGCGTTCCGTCCGACACCTCTCGGGGGTCTAGCTGTGCCAGGGTGGCGTTTTGGTGGGTTGGAATAATTCCCAGGCAAAGGCGTCCTCCTGTTTGGATGAAATCTGCCATCGCTTGGCCGCCCCCCGCTGTTAACGCTTCTGACAATGAGAGCTGAACGTCCAAGGATAGGAAGTCCAGTCCGAGCTTAAGAATAGACTCCCAATGGGTATTGCTACAACAGTGAAGGCCCACCCATCCGCCCGCTTTTTTTAAGCTCTGAATCATCAGTTTGAGTTCTTGGAGGGCTAGGAGATGTCGGGGTTGCTTGATCGAGAAGGCGTAAAGGCCGGGTTCGTCGATAAATAGGATTGGCTGAATTCCACAGGACTTCATTCGGTAGACTAAGGCCAAGGATTTAGCCAAGACCAGTCTGAAAATTTGGGTGGACAGTTCAGGAATTTGATCGGCTGGGCTTTGATCTTTTAATCTTAAAGACCATTGGGAGGTTAGGGGTCCAGAAATTTGAACCTTGGCTACTTTTCGGTCGTGCTCTTGGAGCTCCCATAGAAATGGCTGCCATGAACTCGAAGAGGGGGCAGAAGGCTCAAAACTTTCAAAGGCTTGATCGATCCGAGCGCTATTCGGGTCCACAGAAAAAGCTTGGTTCAAACGATGATCGAGACGGTGGGATTCTGATCGCCAGATATCTAAGTTTAAACAGGCTTGCGCTTCGGAACCAAGCTGCAAT
Organism: Bdellovibrio sp.; assembly: GCA_016185105.1. Lineage (GTDB taxonomy): Bacteria > Bdellovibrionota > UBA1018 > UBA1018 > UBA1018 > JACPOE01. The sequence continues at coordinate 9,251 of JACPOE010000056.1, read as the reverse complement.
CCAGGTAGCCCCTCTAGAGCCTGGGCAATCATAAATTCCCAAGGATTTCGAATTGGAATTTGAGGTAAAAATGGAATTCCGTATTTGAAGCTATAGGTTAATGCAGCATCGGTATTGTGATGAGGGAGGCTTCCAATTCCAGTTGTTCGGTATGTCGCGCCACCGAGGAGGCGTTCTTTATCGGTTATCATCAAATCCTCCTGGGCCTGCTCCGGGTTCTGAAACTGGGTGGCCTACTGAAAAATAAGTGGCGGCCGGATGGTGGAAAACCAAAGCGGATACGCTAGCCTCAGGGTCCATCATAAATCCATCTGTGAGTTGAACGCCAATTTCTCCGGGGCTCAGCAATTTCCATAAGAGGGCCTGATCGTCGAGCCGAGGACAAGCAGGGTATCCGAAAGAATAGCGCTTCCCCCGGTACTTGGCTTGAAACCTTTCCATCAAGGTCATTTCCGGAGGATCGGCAAAGCCCCAGGTTTTTCTGAGCTGGGAATGTAAGAGTTCGGCATAAGCCTCTGCGGATTCCAGAGCGAGTGCCTGCACAATATGAGACTTCAAATAATCTGGCTTCCCAGATTTTAAGGGCTTTTGGGTCCTTGTTTTCAATTTCTTTTCGCGCGGCTCGGTCTTTCGGACCTTTTTCCAGGAGCCGGACGCTTCCTCCTCGAACACCCAGGTGTCGCCCATACAGCATGAGGGGATTTACAAACTTCCAAATCTGGTCAATCGGAGTACTGCGGATCAGATGTTTTTCATAATCACTCGGTTCTGGGATCTCACTCAAAAGAGGAACGCTGGCTGACCGAACCTCAGGCGCGGTCTTGATTTCACGAGTGGTGTTAGGAACAGCACTTCCTAGGGCGGCTCGTTTTACCTTCAGTTTCTCTTTCAATTCTTCAAACTTTTCCGGGCTAACAATTGTTTTTGCGAGATCTAATCCGCTCATCGCATCCTGGGCATAGGCCACTACTCCGGTTGTGTACACCCGAGCAATTTGTTTATCGACAAAGTTGGAGGTGAGAGCGGCTCCTCCAACGAGAATTGGAGTTGAAATTCCAGCCTTTGAGAAATCCTCGGCAGTGACCACCATTTGTTGGGCGGACTTCACCAAAAGGCCGGATAAGCCTACAATATCGGGGGAGTGCTCGCGAACTGCTTGAATTAGTTGCTCAGGGGGAACCTTGATCCCCAAATTGACGACTTGAAAGCCGTTATTAGAAAGAATGATTTCCACAAGGTTCTTTCCAATGTCATGAACATCTCCTTTGACCGTAGCTAGAATGACTTTGCCGCGGGTCGAAGTCTCTGTTTTTTCCATGAACGATTCCAAGTGACCTACAGCAGCTTTCATGGCCTCAGCTGACTGGAGGACTTCAGCAACAATCAGCTGGTTCGAATTGAAGAGACGCCCAACCTCATCCATTCCTTTCATGAGTGGACCGTTGATGATTTCCAGAGGCCTCATTTCCTTCAGTGCTTCGTTCAGATCTGCAACGAGACCGTCTTTAGAGCCTTCAATAATGTACCTCGGCAGCCGCTCCAGGAGGGGGAGCTGTGTGCCCAGTTTGGTCGCTGCTTTTCGAGTTCGAAAATGATCGGCAAACGCCGCTATCGGATCGGCATTGCGGTCCTTACGATTAAAAAGCAGATCTTCTGCTAGAAGTTTCTCTTCTTCAGGAATCGAGGCGTATCGCTCCAGCTTCTCGGAATTGACAATCGCCAGATCCAGGCCGGCCTGCACACAATGATAAAGGAAAACTGAATTTAAGACTTCCCGGCCCGCATTTGGGAGACCAAAACTAACATTAGAAATCCCAAGGACGGATTTAGTCAGCGGGAATTCCTTCTTGATGAGCCGAATGCCTTCAATGGTTTCGATCGCAGAACCTACGTAGTTTACATCCCCCGTAGCACAGGGAAAAACTAAGGGGTCCCAATAAATATCTTCAGGGAGGACTCCATACTTTTGAGTGAGGAGTGCATAGGAGCGTTTTGCAATTTCAAGTTTCCGCTTGCGGGTGATCCCCATGCCCTGAATCGGATCGTCGTCAATGGTGCCAACGACCAGGGCAGCGCCATACTTTTTTGCCAAGGGGATGACTTTTTCAAATCGTTCTTCACCGTCTTCCAAGTTGATCGAGTTGATGATTGCTTTACCTTGGCAATAGGTCAGGGCAAGCTCAATCACCTGTGAATCGGTAGAATCGATCATCAGGGGAGCGCGTACTTTCTTGACCGCGAACTCGAGAAAGCTTCGCATATCCTTCAGCTCGTCGCGGTCGGGATTGGCGAGGCAGGCGTCCACAATTTGGGCTCCGCTTTTGATTTGGGCTCGGGCCACCTCTGATGCGTCTTCAAATTTTTCTTCACAAATCAGAGTCTTAAATTTTTTACTCCCGATGACATTCGTTCTTTCTCCTACAATCACCGGGCGCATTTCGTCCGTGATTTCGAGGTAGTCAATACCGGAAAGAAAGGAGCGTGGAACAGACTCTAGCTTTCTGGGTGTGCCTTTGCTCGCAAGATTGGACAGCTCCGCAATATGACCGCGATGCGTGCCACAACAGCCCCCAATCAAGTTGATCCAGCCCGAGTCAATAAAACGCGAAATAATCTTCCCAACCATCTCAGGGGTTTCGAGGTAACACCCGTTTTCATCAGGCAGGCCTGCATTCGGCACACAGGCGACTCGAAATCTCGAAAGTTTCGCCAAGGATCGAATTGGATCGGTCATAAACTCAGGACCGGTCGCACAATTCAAGCCAAGGTATAACAAATTCAGGTGGGACACCGAAGCGAGTAAGGCTTCTATAGATTGCCCCCCCAACATGGTTCCCATGGCCTCGATCGTCCCGGAAATAGCTATCGGGATTGAGTAGCCGACCTCGTCAAAGAGGCGTTGCACAGCTAGCACACCGGCTTTGATATTGCGGGTGTCCTGGCATGTCTCAAAGAGAAAGTAGTCAACGCCCCCTTGCAAAAGCGCTTTGGCTTGAACAAAAAAGTTTTCCTCGAGTTGTTCGAAGGTAACGCCACCTGTGACTGAAATAGCTTTCGTTGTAGGACCGATGGAGCCCGCCACAAAGCGGGGCCGATCTGGGCTTGAGAATTTTTCTGCGGCAGTTTTGGCAAGCTGGGCCGCTCTTAAATTAATTTCGGCTGCCTGATCCCCAAGTGAATATTCATTTAGGACTAGGGGAGTTCCTCCAAAGGTATTTGTTTCAACAATGTCGCAACCCGCCTCTAGATAGTTCTCGTGAATTTTTTGAATCAAATCGGGCCGGGTGACGACCAGGTATTCATTGCAGCCTTCTAGCTCGGGGCCACCAAAGTCTTCTGCTTGCAGATGCAGTCCCTGGATAGCGGTACCCATGGCTCCGTCGAGGACTAGTATCCGTTTCTCTAAAGCCTGAATGAGAAGCTGAGTTCTTTTTTCTGCGCGTACTGATGCATTACCGTCCCGGCCGAGATTGTGGTCTTGGCCAGTCGAAGGATGTTTTGACATTTCCTGACCTTAGCAGAGATTTCAGCCAAGTGTAATGTCTTCGCAACGGGCGATTACAGCGGTGGCCAGACAATTTCCAAGAAGGTTCACTCCCGTCCGAGCCATGTCCATGAAATTGTCGCCCGCCATAATTAAGGCGATGCCTTCGAGGGGAATGCCAAAGGCAGTCAGGGTGCCCGATAAAACAACAATCGATGCGCGAGGGACTGCGGCGACTCCCTTAGTCGTCAACATCAAGGAAGCCATCATAGCGAGCTGTGTGCCTATTGGAAGATCGATCCCCGAGGCTTGGGCCACAAATACCGAAGCAACAGCAAGGTAAAGAGTGGATCCATCCAAGTTAACGTGAGCAAAGAAACTCCGAACCGGAATTTTAAAAATCTTAAGAATGGGAAGGAACACCGCCATTACAAAGACAACTAAGGCTAAGTAAAGAGTGCCGACCATTTTTAGCATCGGGAAAATGACCTGCCAACCGTGCTCAGCCATGCTTGTGGCTAATGCAGCTCCGACACCTAGCGGTGCCAAAAGCATAATGTAGCCGGTAAAGCGAAACATGACTTCGGCTAGGCTCTCGCAAAGGTTCAACACAGGCTTAGCCTTTGCTCCAACGGCCAGGACAGCAAAAGCGAAAATCGTGGAAACAATTACAATCTGGAGCACATCTCCGTGCACAACCGCTTCCGCCACATTGGTTGGGAGAAGGTGTTCTATGAAGGATCCAAAACCAACCTGAGTTTTGGGGACCTGGGAAATCCCTTCGCCACTTCCGGCGATGACATTCAAGCCAGCTCCTGGTTTGAGAAGGTTGACGGCCAAAAGACCGAAAAACAAGGCCAAGGTTGTTACAACTTCGAAATAAACCAGGGCGCGCACTCCCATGACACCTAGCTGCTTAAAGCTTCCGGCGCTGGCAATTCCGGTAACGATAGTTGCAAAAATCAGCGGGGCAATAATACACTTGACCCCGTTCAAAAAGAGGGTTCGAAACGGCTTCAGATGAGGCGCCCACTCAGGTGCAAAGTAGCCAATCAAAAATCCGATAACTAGACCAACAAAGATCCAGTGGGACAGGGTAATTCTACGAAGCAGTTTTCGCATTGTCTATCAATCTCGCCTTCTTAGGTTCGCAAAGACCTGGAGTATTTTAAATCGTGGTACCATTACCGTCATGTCACAGGGTTTTGCAAATTATTCTGTTCATCATGAGTTCACACCCAAGAAAAACGAGAAACAGACGGAAAATGATAAGGATAAATGTAGGGGAGAAAAATGGAGCGGGCTAAGGGGCTCGAACCCTCGACCTCCACGTTGGCAACGTGGCGCTCTAGCCAACTGAGCTAAGCCCGCATTTTGAAAAAGATCTTGGTGTCCGTTTCTAACCGCGTTGGGGCATTCGGTCAAGCGTTCTTTCTTTCGAAATCTAAAATAAAGATTCTTGCTGAGTTTGGGGAGCGTGAATATCCTACTGATTATGAAGATTTACACTAAAGGCGGCGATGCGGGCGAGACTGGACTTTATGGTGGGGCGCGGGTTCCCAAGGATGATCTTAGAATTCGAGCCTATGGATCTTTGGATGAGGTCAACGCCGTTTTGGGAATGGCTTTGGCCGAAGTTTCCTCAAACCAGGGCCTAGATGCCTCTTCTTTGCTTCGGATCCAGGGCGAGCTTTTTCAGCTGGGAGCGGAATTGGCCACTCCCCGAGGTAAGAAAACGACTTCTAAGCTCATTGAACAAGCAGAGGTTTTGCTCCTGGAAAAGGAAATCGACCAAATGGAATCCGTTCTACCTCCACTTAAAAACTTCATCCTTCCGGGGGGGACAAAGGCCGCAGCCATCACTCATTTTTTGAGAACAGTCAGCCGGCGGGCAGAACGGGAATTAATCACCTTGAATCGTGCCGAGCCCGTTCGTCCGGTAGTTATTCAGTATTTGAATCGGCTGAGTGACTACTTCTTTGTGGTGGCCCGCTTCTTCAATCACAAGCTCAATACGCCCGACCAGCCTTGGCTGGGTTGATCTGAATCAGGTTTCACTTTCGCGGAGTTTTTGCCGAGCTTTGGCAGTTTTTTCGGCAAGTCTGGCTGCACGAGTAGTTCGACGCGCTTCGCGCGCCAAGCGTCTTTCCCGAGACTTGAGAATCCGGGATTGTTTAAGAGCTTTGAAAAAATCGACGACATAGTCTTTGGCTGACCAAAGGCTTATTCCTAACGAGATATAGAGTAGAACTATTCCGATAGGGCCGAGCGGCAAGCCAAAAAGCCCGCTTTGCGCCATGATAAATGGAATTGCCACCATTTGCGTGGCCGTTTTCCACTTGGCTGAGTCGGAGGCGCTAATAATCACCCCCTCTGCGCTGGCAAGGGCTCGCAAGCCTGTAATCGCCAGTTCGCGGCAGATAAGAAGAATAACGACGATCGGGTGAATCCTTCCTAAATCTTGCAACATGATCAAAGAGGAAACGATTAGGAATTTGTCAGCAAGCGGGTCCATCAACTTGCCATAAATGGTGACGACATTTTGGCTGCGAGCCAAGTAGCCATCAAAGTAATCGGTGATGCTTGCTACTCCAAAAAGAATTCCTGCAACCAGGTCCCATCGGGGGTCTCGAATAAAAAGAATCCCTACGACAATGGGCACAAAAACAATCCGAACCAAAGTTAATAGATTGGGCGCCGTGTTAAATGTCATTTCATGAATTTTATTCTTCACATTCTATTAAGTAAGAGGGGGCAGGGGGGTTTGTCTAGGACAAATCCTTGGCTACCGCTATAATAGTCAGCAAACACATTCTTGAATAGGTAGGGGGAATGCTCAATGGCTACCACAGAAAGACGGAAGCTCCCAAGGTTGTCCTTGGGTTCAATTCAGTTTCGGATATCTGAAAACGGGATTCCAGGAAGGATCTTTCCACTGAAAGACCTTTCCGAACAAGGGATGAGTCTTTGGCTAGATGAGTCAGACTCTGCGCCCAGTGTAGGAGACGGCCAAATTCTAGAAGGCGCGCTAAATTTGAGACATGAAAAGTTCCCAGTGCGGGCGCGAACGGTATCGATTTCCCCCGATCGGATTGGATGTCGTTTTGAAGATCTCTCTTCTGAAACGAGTCAGGCTCTAAAGAGCTTCTTGGATCCTTCCGTGCTTGGGAAGGAACTCAGACTCTTTCCGGGGCAGCAAGACCTTCAATCGGTTGAATACCATGGACCCTCCGGAACAGATCTGATTTTTCGAACTGCGCCTGATGGCCGTTACATCGTTTTCACAATCTATGTATTGGGGAATTTTATTCACTGGGAAGAAGAAACAGGTCTGTCTACGGGAGAGACTCGCTCATCAAATACTCGCTGCGAGCAACGGGGGGTGATGCGTTTGGAGACTCTGGAACTGACGACGGATTCTACGCCTGATCCAAAGAAGTTGAACGTTGCAAAAACCCTCGTCCTGAGTTCTAACCTACCTCAGGACACAAAAAACTGGTGTATTCGGCAGCTCGGCATGCCCTACTAATTTTGCACGGTCTGCGCCAACAGCCGCGCTATTAGCTAGGATTGCGGCTGCCCAGTTTGAAGACGAAACATATCAAGTGGGATGGTGCAACTATGGATCGAAATTTTGCGTTGGAATTTGTTCGAGTGACCGAAGCTGCCGCTCTGGAGAGTGCCCGTTGGATGGGTCGCGGTGATGAAAAGGCCGCGGATCATGCTGCTGTTGAGGCGATGAGAAAAATGCTCAACTCCATTCAATTTGATGGCACCGTGGTGATTGGAGAAGGTGAGCGAGATGAAGCTCCCATGCTCTATATCGGTGAGAAAGTTGGAAAAGGCGGCGGGCCCATTTTGGATCTAGCATTGGATCCCTTGGAAGGGACAACGATCTGCGCTCGAGGGGGAAATAACTCGCTTGCCGTAATTGCGATCGCCGAAGAAGGCCATTTCCTTCATGCACCAGACACCTATATGGAAAAAATTGCGGTAGGGCCACAAGCCAAAGGTGCAATTGACCTCGATGCTTCCGTTACTGAAAATTTACGAAACGTAGCCAAAGCCAAAAAGTGTCAGATTGAAGATGTTACTGCGATTATTCTAGATCGTCCGCGTCATGCCGATTTAATTTCTGAAGTTCGGAAAGCGGGGGCTCGAATCTGGTTGATCGGAGACGGTGACGTCTCAGCAGCAATTGCGACCTGCAAGAAGGATAGTGGGGTAGATATTCTATTTGGCACCGGTGGCGCTCCAGAAGGTGTAATCGCTGCAGCTGCTTTGAGGTGTATGGGGGGTGACTTTCAGGGCCGACTGGTGTTTCGGACTGACAAAGAACGAGAACGGGCTAAGAAAATGGGGATTCAGGATTTGAATCGGAAATACAGCATTACAGAGCTTGCTTCAGGAAAAGTAATGTTCTGTGCGACCGGGGTCACCCAGGGAACTTTCTTGGATGGGGTTCGATTTTTCAGCGGAGGTGCTATGACACACTCCGTAGTGATGCGTTCGGAGTCGGGCACAGTCCGATTTATCGAAGCTGAACATCACTTTGATCGAAAACCTAAATACTGAGAAAGAAGGCAGTATGGCCCAAGCCGAATATAGCGAAATCCTCTCTGTTGACTTTAACGATCTTTTTTCGACCATAACGAACTATTCGGCCTATCCTGAGTTCGTGGATGGTTGTCGTGAAGTCGAGGTTCAGAAATCATCAGCGGATGGAGTTCGAGTCAAATACCAAGTCAGCGTGATGTCGCAGAATATCACCTATGTTTTGGACCATAAGCAGGATGAGAAGACAGGCCGAGTCGAATGGACGCTCGTCGAGAGTGATTTTTTCAAAAAGAATAACGGAAGCTGGGTTTTGAAAAAACAATGTTCCTGGGTTTATTCTAAATCGGTTGGTGAAGGGCAGTCTCCCTGGAATGGTTAAAAGTTTCGCTAAGAGGGCTGGCAATGGCTGATGATTTTCAATCGAAAGCAGCAGAAGTCGCAAAAAAAGTTCTTACCGTAGGGGTAGGGGCCCTTTTTCTGACCGAGGAAAGCCTTCGTGGTTTAATCTCGGAATTCAAGCTTCCTAAGGAATTGATTTCTGCTGTTTTGGATTCCGCAAATAAGACAAAAGGCGAGTTCTTTAAAACCCTTTCTCATGAAATGATGGAGACCATCGCGGGAAAAGTGGATGCGAAGGCTCTGCTTCAATCGGTTTTAGAAAATAATGAATTTGAGTTTCATGTGAAAATGTCTTTGAAGCCGAAAAAGACTGAGACGAAAGAAGGGGAGTAGGCTCGCTCCGGAGATACCCCGTGAGGGCTAAGTCTAGGGCAGGCCCATCGCAAGATGTTAGTCAATTGCGTAGCCTATCAAAATGGTCACAAAGTCGCGGACCTTCGTACTGGAGAGCTTCACAGAAAAATGAAGGAACCCGGTACTTTGGTTTGGGTGGCTTTGAAGGACCCTGAACCAGCCGAGTTCGATCCGTTTGTAACCGAATTTAAACTTCATGAGTTAGCAGTAGAAGATGCCCTTCGCGGACATCAGCGTCCCAAGATCGAGGAATACGGAGATTCCCTTTTTATGGTTCTCCATACCATTCAGCTAGACGCCGATGGCGAGCTAGAGATCGGTGAGGTCGATGTTTTCGTCGGTCCAGGTTACATTCTTTCAGTACGAAATCGGACTCTAGAGGGGTTTGCGAAAGTAAGGGAGCGATGCGAGCAGGAGCCAGAGCTGCTCAAAAACGGCTCAGTCTTCGTCCTCTATG
>JACPOE010000055.1 GCA_016185105.1 Bdellovibrio sp. | reverse complement strand
TAAGCTGGGCTTTGCTCGGAGCGGCGTTGGGATTTAGAATCCTGGTCTCTGTTCTATTCGAAGGACTGATCTTAGGTTCTCTTAAAGCGACTGCAAAGTACTTTTGGACAATCCCAATTTGGGACCTCGCCCGAGTCTATTTGGTTTTGTATGCTTTCACCCATGAAGAAGTCGAATACCACGGAAAGACTTATCGGTTTGTAGATCAATTCCGCCTACAAGAAGTCACTTCCATTGGGGCACATCGAGGTATTGAATAGTATCGATCGGATAGCGCTCTAACATTCGCTCGATTTCATCTTTAATTCGGCCCCGGTCCCACTGTGGATTTTCAATGTGAAACTTCAGGGAAAGGTCTCCTTTGTAGCCCCCTTCCAGACTCTTCCTCCAGATCTTTCCCGAAGCGATTGCTCCAGCGAGGCCCCAACTAGCATCGTAAAAATCGATCCCACTGACCAGCGTGCCGTCACCAAAGGTTTCAACTGAAATGAGGCCGTCTGACGCCTTCAAAGAATTTCCCTTCTTAAACTGGTAGCGATACATCACTTTAGCCGCAGAGTTTTCGATCAAGTAAACCATTTCGTATTTCGGATTCGGGATAAAAAAGGCAGGAGAATACCTCTCCCAAAAAACCGTCCATTTATTTCCTTCTTTATTCTTCACCTCGACTTTTTTGACTTCATCGAAAAATTTCGAGTACGAATCAAAATCGCTGAGAACCTCAACTACCTTTTCCTTCGGGGCACGGATCCAAAGGTGCTTTGCACTTCCTATGTAAAGTGAGTGGTCCCGTGTCTTGATGCCCCAGGTACGAACAGGATTTGCGGAATGATCCAATCCGGCGGGGTCTGGCAGTTTAAAGTTTTTCGAAAACGAAGCAATTCCATCAGTGTATAAACTTTTGGGAAGTTCAGGCAGGGGCGAGTCAATAGGGAACCGAGACAGAGGGCCTGGGTCTTGAGTCGTAGGTTTCACGTCCGAAGAGGAAGCAGCAATCAGTACGAGCCCTACAGCCAGTACCCCTAACGAAGCGGCAGCCTTTCTCATACACCTTTCCTTCTTCTAATTTCCAAAAAAGCCGGCAGAGAAATCACAGCGGCCACAATACAAGTGAGCTCGCCTAACACTGCTAGCCTCCCAAAACTCACAAAAGCCTGATTCCCTGCGATTAAAAGCGAACTGTACCCGATAATAGTGGTGAAGCTGCAAAGCATGACCGCGCCACCGGTATTTCGAACCACTTTAATAATACTGCCCGGTCCCTCAATTCGATAGCGCTGAAAAATATTGACTCCGTAATCTACTCCAATTCCAAAAGTAATCGGGAGAGCAATGAAATTCAGAAAATTGATTTTTAAGTTAAATCCAAAAATTAACCCGGCCAGCCACGTCACTCCTAAGCCCAACGCAAAAAGACACAACACCGAAGTTTTGAGATTTCTAAAAAGGATGATGACTAAAAGTACTACCGCCAGGAATGCGAAAAGCGTGGCCCTAGGTCCATCAATGGTGATTGCCTGAAACATATCAAAACTAATGGGGAGGTCCCCCGCTACCGGAGTGTTCGGAGCCACTGAATCCGCAAGTCGCCTGCCCAAACTTACAAACTTCACAAGTGAACTAGCGTCATCTTTTCCACTCTCGATAACCTTATCGACCAGGACAATTTTTCCAGCAGTTCCATCAGCCTCTCGAAACTTGTCTAAAAGCAGAGGCGGGAGATCCTTCTCCGAAAATGGATGAAAGGACTTGGGATTGAGAAGCTCCTTTATGTGCCTCTTTTCCTGATCCGGCAAAAGCACAACAAGTCGCGGCGGAAGCAATCGCTGAATATCGCGAATGACTCTTACCTTTTCCTCTTGGAGTTTTGGAATAAAGTCATCGAGAGTTTGAACGGTTGTAATTAGACTTTTCTTACCCTCTTTTTCCTTCTCTTCTCTGAAAACCGCTGCAATTTTTCTACTGGCCTGCCGATCTTTGGGCAGAATAACCAACGGCGAAAAAGAATGCCCGAAGATGTCATCAATATAGTGATACAGAGCCCCTGAGCCCTGACTCATACTTCTTTTATCCCGTAGCTTAGTCAGGTCAGTTTCGATAATTTCGGTCTTGTAGTTTTTCAGGGCGAGAAAGGACAACACCACGCCTAGAATTGAAGCACCCCAGATGAGTCTTGGCATTTTCTCGACCCATGCAGCAACAAAACTTGAAATCAGCGGCTTAGGTGCCGGTCTAGGGTTTAACCAGCCCCATCGATCTAAAAGGGTGAGGAAGGCAGGCAGGACACTGTAAGCACTGCCCCAGCAGGTGAGCATTCCAATAAAACCAATCACTCCAAATTGGCTAAATCCTCTAAATCCAGTGAGCATTAAAGACCCATAGGATAACGCAGCAGCCAATGCTGCGGTTAATGTAGCCCCAGACGTTCCTTGAATTGCGCCGTATACCGCCTCTGCGTTGGAGAGCTGGGCGCGACGATCCTCGAGGTATCGAGCCAGGAATATGATGCCAAAATTGATTCCGTTTCCTATAACAATACTCGCCAGAAACGCTGTGTTTGCATTCAAATAACCTACGGCAAAGAAACTAATACCAAAGGTCCAAAAGGTTCCGAAAAATGCACTCCAGACCAAAGCCCAAGTTGCAAAAAAGGATCGAAAAAAAACTAACATGGCAGTTGCCACTAAAACGATAACGATGATCGTGGAAAGTTCGAGATCCTCCACCAAAGCGGCACTCTCTTCGATCAAATTCTGAGCATTACCTGTATATTTGACCTGTAAGTCTTTGCTGTAAGAGGACGGGTTTAGACGGTTCACCGTTTTTTCTAACAAGTTCTTGAGGCGTTGCGCCTTATCCAACCCCTTGCCTGGCATATAAGCAACTACAGCACGAACCTTTTCATCGCTGGTCGCGTAAAAACCCCCAGGAAAGCGATCGTACCCGGCAACCTTATTTTTATATTTTTCTTGAAGCTTCTGATAATTCAGTTGCGGAACTGGGAGGTCTTTTTCACTGAAAATATTGAGCGGATTATAGAGGTCTTTCTCATAGGAGATTCGTGCCTCGACATACCGCCTAATTTGGAGAAGATCATCCAATTCAATATAAAGAGCCCTTCGGTCTTGAAAAAACTGAAGCTCCCTGTCAATTCGATACTCGACCAAAGAGAGGGTGTCTTTTTTTTCAACTTCCTTTAGAGATTGAAGCTCCGCGGTCAAATCCAAGACAAATTTCTTTGAAGCTTTGACGTCCTTTGAAAAAACCAGGACCACAATATTGTCTAACGATTTTAAACGCTGGGCTACTTCGTTCAGATCCCTAACGCTTCTTGCTGTTGTGGGCAGGAGCTCTTCTATATCCGTTCTAAGATTTTTATAAAGCAGAACGGAAAAGTAGAGCCCGACTGCGGCAAGAACTGCGCCGATAAACGTGATCAACCCAGCCCACGACACTAACCATTTTGCATATCCTTTGGCCCCCGTAGGTCATTCCCCCCGTCAGCCAAGAATAGCGCAAAGATTGAAAAAATGAATAGCCCAATCGAATAGGTCGACCGAAACCTATTTCGGGAGCTTAGGAGCCGGCTGAGCTGGACGTTTTCCAGTTAGGCTCTTTAAAAACTCGACAATGTCCTTGGTTTCAGCATCGCTCAGTGTCCGATTCAGCTGTGTTTTTGCCATTACGCGCACGGCCTCGTCTAACGTCTTCACTGAGCCGTTATGAAAATAAGGAGCTGTTAACGCAACGTTTCTCCAGGTTGGAATCCGGAAAAGATTTTTGTCAGCTTCTTGATGAGTCACCTGGAACCGACCCAAGTCTTCGGTCAGCTTGTACTTGGTTTCATATTCAGATCCTGGAAAGGTAGGAAACTTTCGGTAATTGCCAGTACCCACAGGCAACACCGGCCCAGCAAAGTTTGGCCCATTGTGGCAGGTTGTACATCCAACTTCCTGGACCAAATTCATCCCTCGAACCGCAGCCGGACTGAGGGCATTTTTCTTTCCTTTTAAGTACAGATCAAAAGGACTATCCGGGGTCACAAGAGTGCGTTCGTAGCTTGCAATTGCCTTTGCTACATTTTCAATATTGAGAGAATCCTCTCCGCCAAAAGCTTGCTTAAACAATTCCACATATTCTTTGGATTTCTTCAATCGATCGACTACGGCCTGATGATTGGGCATACCCATTTCCACGGGGTTGACCATCGGACCCTTGGCCTGATCTTCAAGGGTCGCCGCCCGTCCATCCCAAAACTGAACAGACATGAAGGCCGCATTCCAAACCGTAGGCGCAGAACGATTTCCGGTCTTCCCGTTGATCCCTACTGACACGCTTCGATTATCGTCTCCCCCTTTAGCCACGTTATGACAGGTATTGCAGGATACTTTCTGAGTACTCGACAAGCGGGTATCGAAGTACAGCATCTTTCCAAGTTTCACTTTTTCAGGTGTAACAGGATTATCAGCAGGTGCCGGTACAGTCGTAGGTAGGGCCTCCAAAGGAATCGCGACGGCGGCAAAAACCAGCGGTGAAAAAATGCACGCAAGGCCCAATAGTCCATTCTTCAAAGTTCTTTGATGTTTCATCAGAGCTGTCCTTTCAAGGTGTTCAGATTAGAGAGGAATTTAGAAAGAGTTTTTAGGCCGATCTCACCACCGGTGATAAGCCGGGTGTCCCGGCTTTACGGCAACGAAGGTCCCCTTGCAAGTTGCACAAACCTTTCCCCCAGCTGTGAGGGTGGCTTCGACGACGGCCCGATCGGCAGTGGACTCGACAACGTGCGCTGAAAGAACAACTGCGCCTTGTGTCGGAGTGGGTCTCAAAAGCTTCACAGAATAATCAGCGGTCACGGTACAAGGGGGCATTTCGGTCTGAGCCTGTTTCATCAAATGCCAAGCCGCAGTCCAATTCGAGTGGCAGTCCAAAAGCGAACCAATAATTCCACCGTTCAAAACGCCAGGGAAAGCCTCATGGTACTTTTCTGGAATCCATTCTGCGACGACGTGATCCCCCTGAACAATGCTTCTAATCTTGAGACCTTTTTCATTCGCAGGCCCACACCCAAAACAAATACTTTTGGGAGCATAGGTTTCCTGTAACCCTTGGTTTTGCTTCTTATCCATTTGGTCGACTCCTAGTTTTTTGATTCTTTGATCCACTCATACAAATCGTAATGAGCGTTCGACATTCCAATTTTCTGATAGACTTTTTGTGCGTGAAGGTTCGTCTTATCCACATACAGCCTGAGGCCCCGCAAGGTCGAAGAGTCCTGCACAGTTTTTTGAATATGCCGATAGAAAGCTGAGAAGAGACCTCGTCCGCGATACTCTGGCAAGATATAAACGCTGTGTATCCACCAGACCATTCCATTGCGCCAGTCGCTCCATTCCGGAATGATCAAAAGGTTCCCGACAGTTTTAAATCGGCCATCAACCTTCACCTGACAGACATGGTATTCGCCCAGCTGGGGCCGTTCAAAGACTGCGTTTACACCAGCAGCACAGACTGTTGGGTCCAAGACCAAATCTTCGCTTTCTTTGGCCATAGCCAGCTGAAACTGAACTATTGAGGCAGCCTCTTCTCGGGCAGCTTTTAGAAAACGTACGTCAGACAAATCCATCGAAGAGCTCATGGTGCAGACCCCAGGATTAAATCGGATTCAAGCGGAAACTAAAAATAGATTTTAGTTCCCAGAGCAAGCCCGGTATATGGAGGGCCGCTCCCCGCATCCGCAAAGTAGTCTGCATATATGCGGACAAATTTAAAGTCAATAAAGCCGCCGCCGACGTACCGGTCCCCGTAAAAACTCATCCCCTGTTGATTGTAGGTCGATGGAAAATAATGGCGATACAAGAACTCGAGTCCAAAATAGCGTGCGATGTAAAAAGTCATACTCCCACCCAGAAACGCACTTCTATAGGTATCCCCGGGTGGATTGACACTCACTAGTCCCACTTGTGCCGTTAAATTGGTACCCTGATCATGTCTGCCGAAAAACCGAAAATCGAGAATCCAGTGCATCCGTGAGGTATCTGCACGTTCATAGTGAAACTCAAGGCCAACGAGAGTCGAATAGGCTCCCGCAAAGACTTCCCAGTTTCTACTATAGCTTTGAGAGGCCACATCTTGGGCAATCTGATAGTTGGCACCGATAAAATACTCATATTGACTGGTGTGCGCGGCAAGCCAAAGATCTTGAAGTCTCATTTTGTCTCGAGTGACCAACCAATCAGCCAAACTCCAACGACTCTTGGCTTTTTCTTCCTCTTTGCGAATGACAAAGGTGTACACATCATCGGCGCTTGCCATTGGGGAAGAGCAAACTGCGCCCATGGCTAGAATGAAGACGCCCGCCCAAAGCCCTATCTTCGAAGTACGATTCATTCTTTTATGGTATAGGTATTTTTGGAATGATCAATCTTGAAGAAGCAGTATTGAGAAAGTTGAAAACAGCTCAGCATGTTTTATGCACCGTAGAATCCTGCACTGGGGGCCTCGTCGCTCATTCGATCACGAATGTCTCGGGCGCCTCTGAAATTTTTTGGGGTTCCTACGTTACGTACGACAATTCCGCGAAGCTCGAGCTAGGCGTTTCTCTAAAAACACTTGAAAAATATGGGGCGGTTTCAAAAGAAGTTGCTCAGGAATTAGCTGAATGCGGCTTGAAGAAGTTTGCTGAAAATCCGGACCGTTCTAATTCGACCAACCTTATCAAGCCAAAAGGCTGGGTGTGCATTTCAACCACAGGAATTGCCGGCCCAACCGGAGGCACCCTTAAGAAACCGGTTGGACTCTGTTTCATTGCAGTAGCAATGACCGGAAAAAAGACCCGGGTTGAGGAATTTCATTCCGTCGCCCAAGACCGTCTACTCATAAAGGAACAGTTCGCAATGAAAGCTTTGGAGATTCTTCGAGGCCTTTTCTGATGACTAATTCCTATGTTCTTAGTCTGATCGCTTTGATGACGCTGGCATTTGGTTTGGAGACCCTTGCGGATCTTTTAAATCTAACTCGGTTGAATGACCCTTTGCCTTCCGAATTTCAAGAGATCTTTGACCAACCCAAATACAACCGAGCCCTCGCCTACCAAAAAGAGAAAACTTATTTTGGGCTGATTCAGGGCGTTCTCGGCTTTACCTTCACTTTGGGATTCTTGTTTCTAGGGGGGTTCGGGATTCTAGACCGTTGGGTCGTTTCGCAAGGATTCAATCCAGGATTGAACGGGATCGCCTATTTTGCTGTTCTTTTAGGTCTTAAGCTAATCTTGAGCCTTCCATTTAGCCTTTATGACACGTTTGTGTTGGAGGAAAAATACGGATTCAATCGGACCACATCAGGGATCTTTATTGGAGACCTAGTAAAAGCTGTATTGCTGAGCGTTATTCTAGGAATCCCTGTTTACCTTGGAATCGCCTATTTTTTTGAGAAGGCTGGTGTTTACGGCTGGTTGATCGCTTGGTTCGCTTTCACTCTTTTTCAAATTTTGTTGATGTACCTTGCGCCGGCCGTAATTATGCCCCTTTTCAATAAATTCACCCCCCTCCCCGAAAGCCCGGCAAAAGATGCGATCTTGGCTTACGCGAAGAAGCAAAATTTCCGTCTCAACGGAATCTACACAATGGACAGCTCGAAACGCTCGACCAAATCGAATGCCTTTTTTACCGGCTTTGGAAAGTTTCGAAGACTTGTTCTTTTTGACAGTTTGCTCGAAAAACATACCCCCGAGGAACTCGTTTCAATCTTTGCCCACGAAGTGGGGCATTTTAAAAAGAAACACATATTAAAGTCGATGCTTCTTGGCCTTCTCCCCACAGCCCTATTATTTTACGCAGTGGGTTGGGTATTAGGGAACGAAGATCTGTTTAACGCTTTTGCGATGACGGGTCCCTCAGTCTATGGTGGGTTGATTTTTGTAAGTCTTTTCTTTGGCCCTGTCTCCGAGTTTTTAGGAATTCTTACCCAGTTTTTGTCGAGAAAATATGAATTCGAAGCGGATGAGTTTTCGGTAGCGACCTATGGACGTCCGGAGAGTATGATCTCAGCTTTAAAAAAACTGAGCGCTGATAATCTTTCCCACTTGACGCCCCACCCTCTCAAAGTTCTACTTGAATATACACATCCTCCTATCTTGGAAAGGATTCGAGCACTTAAAGAAAGGTTATGAGAATCTGAAAGCCCGCTTTGTGATTTTTCCAATCTGGATTCTACTGGAAGTCTCAAAAGCGTTGGCAGTGGATACTCTCCCCTACTCAACTCGCACTAATTCGTATTCTGGATGGAACACGACCATTCAGGGAGACTTAAGCTCGATTGGAATGGGCGGTTCGACCATCGGCCTTGGGGAATCTTTTTTGGACGCGACCGACAACCCTGCGGGCCTTGCCATGACCAGCAACGACGCCAATCTGAATTTAGCCGAAAATATTATTTACGATGGCAATATTCAAAACATGGCTAACGCAATGAATGCTGCCAACGTTGCAGTAGCCCTGTCCACATACCCTTGGGGCCTGGGGCTCTGTTACCGGAGTCGCGTTTTAGAAGGTCAGTCCTACAATCTGCCCACGGATGCCACCTCAGTAAACTATACTTTACGCACGGGGGACCTCTACCTTTCTGGCGCACGCCTTTTTTTAAATGATCGCCTTTCAGTAGGAGTCAGTCTTGTACTTGCGAGCGCAGAGGAACGAGCTGAAATGCCGGGTTCTACTTTTTCGAATCCTGGACAAACCTGGGGATTTGGATTTGGGGCAAGCTGGCTTTTCCCGCATCATCTTCTGCTTGGGGCAAATATCTCGCCGTCGCTCACCTATCAATTCTCGGCACCCAAAGGAACCGCTCCTCCCCTCAACAACTTCCTCCAAAGCATTCAGGTTCCCACAGTTCTTGCGGTGGGGCTTGGCTGGCTGCCGAATCGTTTTTTTAAGGCTGGGTTTACCTTAGATCTCTTTGGCACGAGCAATAACGTAGCTCTCTTGCGAGACGACTCAATCATGGTCGGACAAAGTGTAACGGTTCAACCGAGATTGGGCGCGAGCTACCGTTTTGTTGATTTTCGAAATTTCTCGGCCACACTCAATTTAGGAACTTATTATGAGACGTCCCGAATTAATGGAGCTCCCGATCGAATGCACTTCACTACTTCCATCGGCGTGAGTCCTTGGATCTTCGATTTAGGCCTCGGTCTTGATACATCATTTCTATATAATAACTATATTTTTGCGGTAGGTCTTAATGTCGTAAAAACACTAGCCGCATTAAACCTAGTCCCCATCGATCACCACCCCTCTGGGGGCTTCCTACCTAAGCCATTCCACTATTCTACTGTAGGGCTACCTCGGGCCTTCTCAGAAAACTATCAACCCAAGCCAGGACCCTCAGCTGTCGAAATTGCACTGGCTGTGCCTCAGAAAATTGCAGAGGCCTTCAAAATCCATCCTAAGGAACACGAGCCTGCCCATAAACACCCTGGCCACCATCGGAAGCGGAACCACTCCAAAAGAAAGATCTCTCCTCCGGCTAATTGGAAGCACCCTGATTCGCACTAGTGTCTAAAGTCTCGACAGCTGCAGACTTACCTCCTATCCACTAAATCAGATTACACTAATAATTTTAGGTACTTATGATGGCCCGAATATTGCTCTTACTAGTAGCATATGAGTACCTTAAAGAAAACGATGGTAGTTGTAACAGTAAATTTAGTTAGCTTAGGA
Source organism: Bdellovibrio sp. (assembly GCA_016185105.1). Classification (GTDB taxonomy): domain Bacteria; phylum Bdellovibrionota; class UBA1018; order UBA1018; family UBA1018; genus JACPOE01. The sequence goes on along the minus strand of JACPOE010000055.1, from coordinate 30,697 downwards.
TTGGTTAGCACTTCTTTAGCCTCCCCAGTTCTTTCGGATTCAGAAGAAAGAATTAGGGCTGCAAGCGAAGCGACTCATCCTGCCTACACTCAAGATGGGATTCTACAAAAGAGTTTAGAGCTAGCTGAGAAAACTTCTAACGAAGCATTCAAGGCATCGATTCGCTGGAACCATGCCAAAGAAATTATGGGCAAGAAATATCACCGCAGCGTGGTGAAATCTGGCGAGAAGCTGGCCGACATTGATGCCCTTGTTTTGGACTGGGTTAAACACGGTCTACGTAAGCCTTATAAGCGTTATGCTAAGGCCTTAACCCATACTATTACTGACGTAAGCACTCAATACGGGATGGACCCGCTCTTCCTGCTGGCAGTAATTGAGAATGAAAGTAGCTTTGATACCACGGTTGTAGGATCCCACGGTGAAATCGGTTTGATGCAGATCACTCCGGACACCGCCCAATGGGTAAGTGATCGTTTCAACATTCCTTATAAGGGGAAACAGTCTTTGAAGAACCCCATGGTCAACGTAAAGCTAGGTGCTGCTTATTTGGCCTATCTCCGAGAGAAGTTTGAAAACCAAAGCCACCTCTACTTGGCGGCTTATAACATGGGATCAGGGAATGTGTACCGCGCTTTGGCTAAACGAATTACTCCAAAAATCTATCCTGATCGTGTAATGACGCGCTACTTGAAGTACTACACCAAATTGAAGGCTGAGATTCAACGCGTCGCAAAGGAAATGACAGAAGCTGCTGAAAGAAATCAAAAAGCAAGCCTCATGGGTGGAAGACACGACTACAACGTTTCCTCCCTGTTCTAAATAGTTAGCTAATTGTAGGTACTCACGAAGGCCCCGTCGAAGAAATTCGATGGGGCTTTTGTTTTGCAAAGCTGGCCACGCTCATTTTTTTCAACTAGACTCAATTAAAAGTGAGCACCTATGAATCAGGCTAAACAACCTATCTTAGAAGTCCGTCGACTAACGAAAAAATACAAAGAAGCACTAGCAGTTGCAGGGATTGATTTTTCAATTCAATCTGGGAGCTGTTTTGGACTTCTAGGTCCGAACGGAGCTGGAAAGACAACCACCATCGAAATGATCGAGGGACTCACCCCTCCAACAGGGGGAGAAATCTTTTTCCAAGGACGCCCCGTCGACTCGCGATTTCGCGATCATTGTGGGATTCAATTTCAAGCTACAGCTCTTCAAGACTATTTAACGGTGCGAGAAGTCTTGGACCTTTTTGGAAACCTCTACCGCCGTCGAGCGCCTATTGAGTCGCTCATCTCACTTTGTGGGCTCTCTGAGTTTTGTGATCAGGACACGGACCGAATTTCAGGAGGCCAAAGACAGCGACTCCTCTTAGCTGTCGCCTTAGTAAACAATCCAGATATTATTTTCTTGGACGAACCTACAACCGGACTTGACCCTCATGCTCGCCGAAACTTTTGGGAACTCATTCGCACAATCAAACAACAAGGAAAGACAGTCGTTCTTACGACTCATTACATGGAAGAAGCCTACGTTCTTTGTGACGAGATCGCAATCATGGACCACGGAACCATCATCGCCCGCGGAGCCCCAGATCAACTTCTCAAAAGAAATTTCAATAGAGTAACTTTGGAAATTCCTAAGGCCGCATTTGAGAACGGATCTCCCAACGACCTAAAGATTCCGGCTTCTCTCCCAGGAGAGGTTCACCTCAAGCCAGATACAATAGAAATCCATACCAGCGAGGTCAATGCCACTCTTGAGCAACTTATTAAAGAAAAAGTATCCCTCTCCAATCTCAAAATCCGCTCTCTGACCTTGGAAGATCTTTTTCTACAACTGACACAGAAGGAATCTGAAAAGTGATCTTTTTCATTAAACGTTTTTTCACAGTTCTGGTGGCAAGAAATAAAGAATTTATCCGGGACCAATCTGCCTTAGGGTGGAACCTTCTCTTTCCAATATTGGTCATTTTCGGTTTCGCTTACGCATTCTCATCCGGATCCCAGGACGTATTCAAAGTATCCTGGGTGTCTCAGGAGGAAAAAGTATCCACAGCAAATGAATTTGAAAAAACTCAGTACATTCAATTTATCCCATCAAAGGACCTAGAAGGCAGTCTCGATAAGTTGAAGCGTCATCAAGTTGATCTGGTCTTGAAGCCAAGATCTCCCTCTCAGGGGTCACCGTCAGAAACCCCTGCGACAGACGAGTATTGGATTAATTCAACCTCACCCAAGGGATACCTGCTCGAGCGCATCTTAAAAAGCACTCAAACTCCGACTCGAATTTTTGAAAAACAGACCGTAAGTGGACAGGAAATTCGGTACGTCGATTGGCTTATTTCTGGGCTACTGGCTATGAACATGATGTTCAGTGCCCTTTTTGGAGTCGGCTACACCATGGTTCGCTATCGAAAGACCGGGGTACTCAAAAGACTTCGAGCAACCCCGCTCAGCTCGTTTGAGTTCCTATTGGCTCAAGTCGCCTCGCGACTGATTTTAATCACCGGAGTGACTGCCGCTGTCTACGTCGGTAGCCACGCCTTTATCCATTTCAAAATGATGGGTAGTTATTTGAACCTTTTTCTGGTGATGTTCCTGGGCGCCATGTGCCTCATTTCTCTTAGCCTGTGTGTGGCATCTCGAACCGCCAGTGAGGAATTTGCCGGTGGCCTGCTTAACTTGATTTCTTGGCCAATGATGTTCCTATCGGAAGTTTGGTTCTCTCTTGAAGGTGCCCATCCTTGGGTCAAAGCATCGGCACAGATGATGCCTTTGACTCATATCATTCGTGCGGCACGGGCGATCATGACCGAAGGGGCTGGACTTCAGCAGGTCAGTCTGCACCTGGGCGTGCTTGCCCTAATGACGGTGTTCTTTCTGGGGATAGGCTCGTACCTATTTCGGTGGCGATAACGCCTACTCCTGGGGAATTGCAGGAACTGGCAGAGTAAGTGGCTTAGGTCGTGTTTTTTCTTGGTACTCGCTGACTCCTGTATAAATACTCATCACTAACGACACCGCGACACCTGCCAACCCGATTCCAAAAACCGCGGTCAATGCTTTGATATTGATACTCATCGTAGATCTCCTTTGAACCTCGTGTTTAACCTGCCTCCGAAAATAAGAAATAGAAATTTTTGGTCTTGCAATCTTTTCTAGTTTCATTTATCTTCATTGGCTCGTTTGTTTTTTTACACAAGCTGTGTAGGAAATGCTTTAGAAGTTCAAAATACTAAAGTGAGTTTTACGAAGGGAGGTAGCATTCAATGAAACAGTCTTATCTCATGCTCCAGAAGCTTTCTGGATTGAAAGCTTTCAATCTGATGGCCGTTCATTCTTTTGAGACTGGGTTAGTGAAGAAGCGCACCTCCGGTGTTCTGCCTTTCTTAGCTTGACCTAACCGTCAAAAGCTCCGTCAGTACTGATTCACGCTGTTTTAGCAGTAGTTTTCATCGAACAGCCGCTGAGTCTTGTTTTTACTTATAACTAAACTTGGTCTGCGCTACGGCGCCGGTCTTTCTTATTCGTTAGAGTTGACCTTTTAGCGTTCCGCACTGATGTCGAAATTTCGACATTTTGCCGGACTCAGAAGCAATCGATCCTAATTTGAGAGCCCACCGAGTAAATACTGTATCATAGTTTTTACACAGAGAAATTAGAGAAATAAAATGTCTCGCCCTATTCCAAAAACTCTCACTCGTTTTATTTGGCACTTTTTGCGTCCTCATCGATGGAAACTTTTGTGGATTGTTATTCCCATGGTTTATTCCGCAATCCACCTCTCGTTAGAGCCTTATCTTTTGAAACTAATCATTGATCAGGTGAATACACCCGCACCCGGTCTCAGTACGGGCGCAGCTTCAGTGACCTCACTGAAGTGGCTTTTTATTCTCGTTACAGTTCTTTTGATTTGCGCATGGAGAGTCAAAGACTACGCTACTTTAAAAATTCTGCCCGCTCTACGGACTGCGATTATTGACGAACTCTTTAACTACATCAATCATCACTCTTATCGCTACTACCAAGAAAACTTTGCGGGAAACCTAGCAAACAAGATCAAAGAAATATCGACCGGAATCGAGGACCTTTTTGAGACCTTCCGTGAGGTATTTCGACAGTTGATTGTAGTGGTTATGGCGGCTGCCATGACGGTCTGGGTGGACGTACGAGTCTCGCTCATCCTACTAGGCTGGGCGGTAGCCTTCATCACGGTAGGGTTGGCCATCTCGAGAAAGCTGATTATTGAAGCAGAAAAATTAGCGGACTCCCGAAGTGTCACGTTTGGAAAGATTGTGGACAGCATTTCCAACAACCACAATGTTCGACTGTTTAGCAGACATGGATTCGAACGAAGTTTCCTTCGAGGATTTCTTCTAAAAATTCAGGCTCAGGATATCCGTCTCCGTCTTCGATTCATGGTCCTTTGGACAGTCCAAGGAGCGTTAGTCTGTGGGATGCTTGGACTGCTCTTGCATATGCTAATCTCCTTGCGTGGACAAAATCGAGTTTCTGTTGGGGACTTTGCTTTCGTCATGTGGGTAGCCGTCGGACTGATCGACCAAGTGTGGATGCTAACTGAAACTCTCAGCCGTCTTCCACAGCATATTGGTGTATGCAGCCAGGGACTTGCTTTGATTTCTCCGGATCATGAAATCGTGGACGCGCCAGGAGCCCTCCCGTTTTCGCCTGGGTCGGGTTCAATCGAGTTTAAAGACGTAGGGTTTTCTTATGCTCCGGGAAGACCTCTCTTCGATGAGCTGAACCTAAGAATTGAAAGTGGGACAAAAGTAGGACTGGTCGGATTCTCAGGAAGCGGAAAAAGCAGCTTCGCCCATCTCTTAGTCCGACTCTTTGATCTACAAAGAGGGAGAATCTTAATCGATGGCCAAGATATTTCCCAGGTGACTCAACAGTCCTTGCGTGAGGCGATTTCCTTTATCCCTCAGGATCCTTCCCTTTTTCACCGTAGCCTGATGGATAATATTCGGTACGGCAATCCCGCAGCCACCGACGAGGATGTGATCGAGGCGGCCAAACTCGCCCATGCTCACGGCTTCATCCTAAAAACTCAAGAAGGGTACGCCTCCATGGTTGGAGAACGTGGAATCAAACTCTCAGGGGGTCAACGTCAAAGAATCTCGATTGCACGTGCCATCCTGAAAAACTCGCAAATCCTCATTCTAGACGAAGCAACCAGCGCACTGGATTCAGTAACCGAGGCATTGATTCAGGAAAGTCTTCATAGCTTAATGATGGGAAAGACAGCCTTGGTCATCGCCCACCGGCTATCGACCCTGTTGGAAATGGATCGAATCCTCGTATTTCATAACGGAAAAATTATCGAAGATGGGACACACGCCGAACTTCTGGAACTCCACGGCCACTACGCGCAGCTTTGGGATTCTCAAGTGGGAGGATTTTTACCTGATTCCTCTTCTACCGGAAAAGAGGAGTTTGACCCCACCCCTTCTTTAAAAACAGATTTTTCCAACCCTTCTGAAACTTCTTCAAAGGAAACGACTATATGTTAATTGATATAAGTCCACTTTTTAAATATAAACAGTATAGATACCTCTATTTCGGTCAAACGATTTCTACTTTGGGAAGTATGATTACCTACGTTGCACTTCCCTACCAAATCTATCAGTTGACCCATTCTTCTTTGGCAGTAGGTCTGATGGGAACAGTAGAGCTAGCACCCCTGCTCATCACTTCTTTTTTAGGGGGGCACTATGCCGACCAACTCGATCGTCGGAAAGTTCTACTTTATTCTGAGTTCGGCCTCTGCCTAGGATCGATCACTTTGGTTCTAAACTCCCTTGCCGCCCATCCAAGTCTGACACTCCTTTATTGTGTGGCAGCAGCAATGTCGGCTCTGAATGGATTCCACCGACCAGCGCTGGAATCACTCACACCGAGACTGGTCAAAGCAGAAGACCTTCATTCTATTTCCGCTTTGACGACCTTGAAAGGCGTCACTGGAACTGTCGTCGGACCTGCACTGGCGGGACTACTGCTGGGCACGATCGGACTATCGGCCACCTTTATGATCGACGCTTTGACCTACGGCCTGTCTATTTTGGCCCTTTCCCAGCTGAAGGATATCAGTGTCCGCTCGGAAGGAAACAGCTCGCCGATTGAAGGAATCAAAGAAGGACTGCGCTATGCGTGGAGTCGCCCAGAGCTTTTGGGTTCCTATTTGATCGATTTTGTCGCGATGATTTTTGGAATGCCAATGGCGCTATTTCCGGCATTCGCGGACAATCACGGAGGAACGAAGGTCCTCGGCTTGCTCTATGCAGCTCCTTCCATCGGCGCGGTAATGGCAACTCTGGCAAGCGGTTGGACAGGTAAAGTTCAGCGGCTGGGAGCGGCAATCGCGGTATCGGCCGTTGTTTGGGGGATAGGCATTACTCTTTTCGGCTCGCTTCCAAACTTCTGGGCGGCCTTAGCATTCCTGGGGTTGGCGGGAATTGCCGATGCTTTTAGCGGGATGTTTCGAATGACCCTTTGGAACAGGACCATTCCAGATCGACTCCGGGGTCGAATGGCTGGCCTCGAAATGCTGAGCTATATGAGCGGCCCTTTGCTGGGCAATGCAGAATCCGGATTGGTCGCAGCGGCATTCGGAACCCAGGCTTCGATCGTGTCTGGAGGGATTCTATGCATCGTAGGAGTAGCCCTTTGTATTGTGCTACTTCCTGCATTTTGGAAGTTTCGGGCGAACTTTAGCCCAGAGAGCTAAGCGCTAGCTTTAAGCCCAAACAGACCAAAACTCCACCGGTCACCCTGTCCACCCAATGGGCCCCTTTTTGAAACTTCTCGCGAATACTCGGCGTGGAAAGACAAAAAGCAACTAGAAGGAACCAGGACAGGGTGATCGAAACAATCAAGCCACCGTAAATCCCCAGCGTTCCAAGGGAGGTTTCTTTATCCAGAAAAACTGTGAATACACTGACAAAGTAGAGGATCGCTTTTGGATTCAACGCATTGGTCAAAAACCCTTGCCGAAAGGCTAGAGCCGGAGAACACTCTTTCAGAAGAGTCGCATCCAACTTCTCAGTTCTAGCCGCGGGCAGGGCTCGCAGCCCTCTGTACCCAATATAAATCAGATAGCTACAGCCCAAAATCTTGATCCCGGTAAGGACGAAAGGCATTTTCTCAATCAAAAATCCCAAACCAAAAGCGCAGTACAAGACATGGATCCACACGGCAGATCCAACACCGATCGCTGTAAAAATCCCGGCACGTCTAGAATAGAGAAGACTGTTTCTGACCACGACTGCAAAGTCGGGACCGGGACTGATGACAGCCACAAACTGCATCAACGCCAAAGCAACTAAAGAGGATTGGGAAAACATAAAGCTCCTGACTCGGGCCATTAACCCGGGGGGCATTAACTACGGAATTTTAGAGATTTTTTCAACGAAATTCGAATGAAAAGTTCTAACCAATTGGACCAATTCCTACCAATTTCAGGACAACCTTTTGACTTTCCAAAGATTTATTAAAATTCAGTTCAAGATCTAACATCCAGTCGTTGTGTCCTTCTGGGTCTACCAAGGTCTGGTGAATTTGATGTTTATTTTCAATTACTGTGTAATCTAGATAAATCGGAGCCCGTGCCTTAGTATCGGTGCATAAACGCTGATGTTCGACAAAATACTCTGACATGACCTTCTCGAGACGCTCCAAAGTCCATGCCGGCGTCGTGGACTCGATCTCAGTAAGCTCTAGCACCTCTGCCAGATCGCCCGTTGCCAGCGCGCGAACGAGACGAAAAACTTCATTTCTCAGAAGGACTAGAAACGCTTTGGAATTCGGGGAAGGCACGGGAAACCCCTTAGGCTGATCCGTTTGACCCTCCTGAGTTTCAGCTCTAGAAACAAAAGATGGGTTTTTTAGTTTTTCCCATTCATCCAAAAGACTATAAAAGTTGTATAAATAAATTCTCGATTTGGCTTTGGATACTCAAGCTTTTCGAGTTGTTCGATGCGTTCGTCATACTCAACTCCATCCGCTTTCATTTCGGCCATCTTTTCAGACTTGATCCGATCCAATTGCTTTCTCAAAATGGCTTCCGGGTCCTCAAGAATAGACTCTGCTAAAGTCAAAACATCTAAGGAATAGTCTGGATGGGCCGGGTCCAATACTTTGACTGCGTCAATCATGTAAAGTGCAAGTGCATGGTTGATAGAAAAATCCTCCTGCAGATCGATATTGACCCGAAGGGGATTGAGTTCGACTAGCTTACGCTCATATAAGGAACGAAAAAGCTGGAAAGCCTTTTTCCGATGCTGTTTTTTCTGATTTGCAGACTCATGACTCTTTTTGACCAAATCCCGCATGGCATTGCACCCTTCCCCATTCGGGCGCTCCAAAACCTGAAGCAAGGTCGCATGAGAAATTTTAAAGCGAGAAACCAACGCTTCGGGCTGTCCATTGACTAGCTTTTCGAAGGTATCTTTTGTCCAATGGACGTACCCTTTTTCGGGTGGCTTTCTTTTGACCAGCTTTTTAAGCTTTTTAGGATCACCTACAGCTTTTTGTTCCTGCCTAATATTTTCAACCACGTGTTCGGGAGCCTGTACGACCACCGTACCTAAAGTATCAAACCCCTTTCGACCTGCTCGACCGCTGATCTGCTGAAAATCTCGGACGCTCAGAATTGCAGTTTTTTCGCCGTCAAACTTACAAAGCTTCGTGAACAAAACTGTACGAATAGGAACATTCACCCCGACCCCCAAGGTGTCCGTCCCAAAAACCATCTTCAATAAACCTTTTTGAGCCAGAGATTCCACCAGAACCCGATATTTGGGTAAGAGCCCTGCGTGATGAATCCCTAGCCCGTGACGAATCAGTTTTTGGAACTCCTTGCCGTAAGGACTAGAAAACTTAAACCCGGTAAGGAATTCAGCAATTTTCTTTTTTTCTTCCTTCGTGCTGAGGTCCACACTCAAGAAGTTCTGTGCCTCTTCAGCGCATCCTCTTTGGGTAAAGCTAACAACATAAATAGGCGTACGGCCAGCCGCCACCAACTTTGACACCGCCTCGTGAATTGGAATTTCGCTGTATTGAAAGTCCAGCGGCACGGGTCTGTGGGTGGACCTTACGGTGACCGTTTCCTTGCCGTTGAGCTCAGTCAGAGTTTTTTCAAAAAACTGGGTATCCCCCAAAGTAGCCGACATCAGAAGAAAGCGAGCCTGGGAAAGGGTGAGCAAGGGTATTTGCCATGCCACTCCACGGTCCCGGTCGGAATAGTAATGGAACTCGTCCATAATGACATCGCCAATGTCGGCATGAGACCCTAATCTTAAACCGTCGTTAGCTAAAATTTCGGCTGTACAACAGAGGATCGGCGCCGTGGGGTTGACAGTCGCATCGCCCGTCACCATGCCCACTTGATCGGGTCCGAATTCCCGGCATAGGGCAAGAAACTTCTCGTTCACCAGTGCTTTAATAGGACATGTGTAAATTGAACGTCTACCCTGCACCAAAGAAAGAAAGTGCAGTGACGTCGCCACTAAGGACTTCCCAGAGCCAGTGGGTGTATTCAGAATTACATTTTTTCCAGAATAGACTTCAAGAATTGCCTCTTCCTGGGCCGGGTAGAGCTCAACTTTTTTCCCACGTAAATATTCCAAAAAGGAATCCATAACTAGACCATCAGAAACCTCGGGTGAATTCCCTGGGACCTTCCCGTTTGCATCTGGCCGAAGCGCCAGGGCTCGAGCAAGCAGGGGCCATACAGTACTTTTTGGTTCCTTGTTAGATTGATCCATAAAGGGCACAGAGTGAGTTTCCGACATAAAGACCTTCTGGATTCCCCCTAACATAGCTCCTAATCCTGTGCTAGAAGTGAAAGCCTATGTTTTCAAACTCATTTGACCCCACAAAACTGGATCCTTCTAAATTGGATCCTCAGACCCTAATGAAGCTGTCGCAGCTGGTTCAGTCCCTCCCCCCCGATAAACTCAGCCGGATGCAGACTTTAATGCATAATATGATGGCTGGATTTGATGTCCGCAAAGAGATGGAAGAGTTCGAAAAGACACTTCCGGCCGGATTTCGGGAACAGCTTATGGGTGCTTTTGCGGCAGGCCAGAGTCCTCAGAAAGACATTGAGGTCGAGCCCGTGACGGAGACCAATGCGGAAATGAGCCTTAGAGAAGCTCGCCTCACCTTGCTGAGAGGGGTTGCCCAGGGAACACTCTCACCCGAAGAGGCCGAGACCCTTTTATTCCCAAAAACCTAAGGCTTGAGGAATTTCCTTAATCCACATAGATTATTAAGCGTGACTTCCAAAAAAGACCCTACCCGAGTCAGCCGATACCTAGAGAACTGGCAGTTTGAAGTCGATAGTGCCAGTCAGTACCGCTTTCTTGCTGAAACAGAGAAAGATCCAGGACTCAAGCAGGTCTTCCAGAAACTCGCCGAAGGCGAGGAAGCTCATATTGTATTTTGGGAGAAGTACCTAGCCCAGATCGATTGCAATCCGGGCCCAAGAAAACCATCCTGGAGAAGCAGGGTTCTGACCCTTTTTGCACGTAAAGTGAACCGAAGGGTCGCTCTTTCTACGATTGCCTCGGCTGAAAGAACTAGCCGCGTCTCCTACGCCAAACAGCCCGAAACAGCCGCTACGCCGATGGCCTCGCAAGAACGTTGGCATGCCAGAGTGATTCAGGAGCTGATGGAAAATTCCCAGTCCGGAGTCGAGGGCGGAACTTTAGCTCGGATGGAGGGAAGACATCGCTCTTCCGGAGGAAATGCTCTAAGAGCCGCCGTCCTGGGGGCTAATGACGGACTCTGCTCGAACCTTAGTTTGGTGATGGGTGTCGCTGGTGCTACTTTGCCCGGAAGTGAAGTCCTGTTGACCGGAATCGCAGGAGTATTAGCGGGTTCTCTTTCTATGGCATTAGGAGAATATGTCTCTGTAGCCAGCGCTCGTGAGCTAGCGTTAAGGGAAATTCAAATTGAAGCAGACGAATATGAGATCGACCCCCAATCTGAGGCGGGCGAGCTTCAACTGATTTACCAAGCCAAGGGACTTACACCCGAAGAAGCAAAGGCCACGGTAGATCAACTCCTCAAAAATCCGTCCAAACTCTTGGATACTTTGAGTCGCGAAGAACTGGGCATCAACCCCGAAGACTTAGGGGGATCAGCATTTGAAGCTGCATTCACTTCCTTTCTGCTCTTCGCAGCCGGAGCCTTGATTCCGGTTCTTCCGTTCTTCTTTCTTCAGGGAAGTTCGGCGGTTATTTTAAGCCTAGCTTTGAGCGCGATTGCCTTATTTGGAATTGGCGCATTAATCACGGTATTTACCGGTCGTTCGGCTTGGTTTTCCGGAGGCAGACAACTTCTTCTAGGTGTTGCTGCAGCGGCAGCAACCTACGCGATAGGATCTTGGATCGGCGCGGCCATTCGTGGCTGATTTTGAGCGCATGATCGCCCACTAACACACCATATCAATTCAGTTGCTCATCTAGGGGCCGGATAGTATACCACCCGAGAACTTAGGAAAACCCGGCCCATAGAGGATACCCATCGACTTATGAAAAGTGCCATTTTTTCGTTAGCCATCGGAGTTGTGTTGTTGGGTTCTGGCATTTCCTTCTCATCTGCCTGCGCAAATGAGGCCGAATTTCACAATGACGGTGAAGGTGGCGCGGGATTGAGCGAAGAACAGCGAAAGCAAACTGCTGAACGTCTTCAAAATGTCCTTCAGCAGCAACAAGGGGAACACGACCCCTACGGTCAAAATCAAGATCCCCGTGGAGGAATGCGGGAAGATTCCCATCCTGATTCTCGACACCAGGGCTACTCAAACTCTTCTGGGCACGATTCTCAGTCTGGATATGTGAACCCTGGCAACCCAGACCCATCGATTCAGAACCACGGCGATCCTTACAATCAAAATCAGGGCGGCCACGTTCAAAACCATGATCCTTATTCTGACCCCAACCGAAACTCTAACCCAGGAGGCGAGAATCTTCCTTCAGACCAGTACATGCAACCGAACTCGGGACATTCATACTAGTTCACACCTACCCGAGCCAAAGCCCGATCTTCTTGCTGAAATAGACTTGAAACTTTTACGTGCTGATCAGTAGCCTTCCTTCAAAAACCAAACTCGAATCTTCACAGAAGGTCCAGCACCGAAGTGCTCGAATTACCTTCGACTCGGGCAATCCTCAACCGTCAGACCTTTGGTTTCAGTTTGTCTCAACGGACCCTGAACTGCTTGCTTCCGACCATCTGGACCCTTTTGCGGTTTCACTCTTGTTAGTAGGGATGAAAAGAAAGGAAGCGATTCGAATCAACGGCTCACTTTCGCGCAGTGTTTACGAAGGGATGAAGAAATATCAGGAGATCTACCACGAATGGTTTCCGGATCAGTTTCACTTGATCGAGATTTTGCCCGATTCTTTGCGTGAGGAGCCCTCTTACCAGTCGAAGCATGAGAGTCTGGAGTCGCTTGGTTCAGCTGCTGCGTTTTCCGGAGGGGTAGATTCTTTTTATAGTTTTTTGAAACTCGCCCACGGCACTGAGTCTCCAAAACTTACCCATACACTTTTCATGGCCGGGTTTGACATGCCTTTGAATTTGAAAGACTCGATCCACCAGCTCACCTCGACCTATTCAAAACTGATGACGGATTCTGGAATCAGTTTCGTTACAGGAAGCACAAATATCCGAAAATTTGTAAATTCGGTGGAATGGACCAATGCCCATGGACAGGCGCTCATTGCCTCTGCCCTATTTTTCGAGTCGCACTGGCAAAGTTTTACCATCCCCTCCAGCTACACCCACGGATCTTATCCGAAGTGGGGAACACACCCGAGTCTGGACCCCCTCTTGTCTACGTCCACGATGAAATTCAAGCACCACGGAGCCGAAAAAAATCGAGTTTCCAAATTGGAGTGGATCGCCCAACACCCTGAGTCTTTCCATAAGGTGCGCGTTTGTTGGATCCAAGAGCTGGGCCTGCAAAACTGCGGGGTCTGTGAAAAATGTATCCGAACTCAGCTAGCCCTGCAAATCTTAGACAAAAACGACAATTACCTGAATTTTGAGCGGAAACTGACCCGAAAAGCGATTCGTTCGCTTTCCCAACGAACCTATCAGGGTAGGCTATTTGCCTGGGAATTGATCAAGGAAGCTCTTTCTCGATGGAAATTTGGGGTCGCCTTCGATCTTTGGTACTCGCTTATTGCGAGACGAATTCGGTATACCCTCAAACGACTTAGTAATTGACTCCGATTTTCGCCCCCCTTTCGTCTTAATCCAGCGGCCCACCGCCAGCCTTTTGACAACGACCCGCAATAATAATTGACAACACCATTGGATTCGAATACTTGTCTTTTCATCAATTTCCGTGACAGCCTTCAGAAATATGCGGGGGCGTAGTTGAGTTGGTTACAACGTCGCCCTGTCACGGCGAAGGTCGTGGGTTCGAGTCCCATCGCTCCCGCCATTAAAAATAGAATTAAATTGAAAGCTTAAGCCCGACCCCAGTGATCCCGATAAGGTTTCATGGGTTCTCCTGTCATTATTCACACCCCCTACCAACAACGACAGCCGCCCGGTCTTGCTTTTATTTCGGCGTCCTTTCTAGTCCCGCTTTTTTTCCCCGATAAATTGGAGCTAACCTTTATTTTGCTTTGTCTTGGGTTGTCCGCTTTTTATGGATTCTGGACCTATAAGAGTTGGCTTAAATCGGTTCGCACTTTTCAACTCGAAGTAGGTAAAATTATAGTGCTGCACAAGGGAGTTCCGAAGATGGAAATCCCGTTTCAGTCCATCCACCAGGTTATCTTCCCTGTTTCAAACCGTTACATGGGCTCTTTCACACTCATCTTAAATTCGAGAGAAAAATATCTTTTCCACATTGGGTTTGAAAACCTCGAACACCTACTCGACGCCCTATACCAGGCACGGCCTGATTTGATATCCAAATCCAATTACGAAGATACACGCAAAAATCTGGCAATGAATCGAACATGGTCGAAGGTATTTAAGAGCTTCTTCGGAAGCGATAACTACCCATTTATTCTCACAACCGGGGGCTTAACTCTTGCTGGCGCCTGGCTACTGAATTATTTTCAGTCGAAAGAATATATTATCGAAAAATATGGAACTCTTGGCGACATCGCTCTCTGGTCACTTAGCCTCCTATTCATAGCTCAGGGTTTAACTATTCGAGTTCTTACCAAAAAAGTGATCAATCAGCTCGCGCCCGGCGATTTCGTCGGTCATTCCACGGCCCATGAAAAGGTTGTGAAGACTTCAAAGCAACTCACTCCTCTTTACCTTTTGGCAATTGGAATCGCTTTTGTTGCACTATGGAAAACCAGCTGGAATCTTTTTCAATCGGCCGACATCTATCGAAACTTTCCGGAACTTGGCTTAAGAGCAGACGAAGATGCTTGGATCGACTATCGATGGAATTGCATCAACTGTAAGCACCCACTTGAAAAAGGAGATGTCATCTTTTTAGATTACCTCCCTCCGGGAGTCTTAGTCGGATTACCGTCTGATACTGTGATGGCGAACTCCCGTTATAAAAAAAGGTGGGGTCACTCACTTTTTGGCCAAGAAGTAAAATTGGAGAAATCCCAAATAGCAGTCCAATACAGGGAAGAAGGCCGGCTCATCACTGCCGTTTCTAATCTCGACGACGTCAAAGGGGTGCTTCAACGGGAAAACCCCATGAAAACTCAGACAAAACCTGCACCTGTTGAATTCAGTAAATCCACAGTACTGCAACCCTCAGATTTTTCTTTATCCGTCCAGCAGTGCGACGCTGCCACCCTGAACCTAGTCTTGAATGGGATTTCTAGTCGCGAGCACGCCGGCCTATTCGCCCCAAATAGAAACATGACGAAGGAACTCGTCAGCAAGATTTTGGCGGACTATCAAAACCTTGCAAAACTGACCAGCCCTTGTCCGACTTTTGCTCAAGCGATTTCAGACCGAACTCAAATGATCTACAACCTAGTCAAGGTATCAGACCAGGTAAATGTGGCTCTCGAAATGGCCGATGCCTTGAAAAAGCAGACTCAGAAGCAGCTCGCAATACTCGCTATCACACCTGCACCGACGCCGGGACTAGCTACAGTAGCAACTCCAGCGCCGGCTGGAATGCCGGCAGCAGTTCCAAATCCCGTAGCCCCTCAAAACCGCGCCCTGGCAAGCCCCCCCGTGCAACCTGTTCAACAGCCTGCTTTGCCTCCAAACCCCACGCCTTTCAGACAGCAAAGTGTACCGCAAGCACCCCATCAGCTCCCTCCTGCGTCTGCAGGTTCCAACACTTCTAGATAAGAATTCTATTTGAGATTAACCGATCACCGGGAAGCGACGCTTTGCGTATTCCCGAGTGAGTTCTTCATTCATGACCTTGAGAACATAGTCGTAGATCTTTTGAAGGTTTTGCTCTTCACTCAAATTCGGGTCCAACATCGAAACAACATCGATCGCAGGGAGAATCTTAAAATCCATTTTTGCCGGCATCGGCACAAAGATGCTCATGAATGCAGCAGGAGCTAAAAGCAGCGGGAAGAAGGTAAAAATTCCTGTAGCCACACACCAGCCGAAAAAAATGGAGCGAAAAGTAATGGGTAAACCGTGGAGCCGAAATTTCTTCTTGAGACCGAGCTTCTCGGCCAGTTCCTCACCCCGATGCAAAATCACATAGCTTTCGTGCGCGCCAATACTAACGATCGGTACGAGAGGAACTTGGGCCTTCAATGCAAGCTTAATAAAGCCCTTGCGCTGATAGAAGTCGACCTTCTTTCGTTCGGTAAAAGGGCGGAACGACTCCTTTTCACCGCCTGGATACACGAGCAGAGAATAATCCCGTTTTAGAGCCTCAATCGCAATATCAGGATCAGCGGGAATGGCCCCGAGCCGAGGAATCAGCCATTTAAAGAAAGGATTATTCAACGCCACACTATGCGCTAAACCAAGGGCTTTTCGACTATTTCCGAAATGTTTCCAATAGGCATAAAACATCATCAGAACTTCGAAGGTCAACAACCCGTTATGGTTACCCACATAGAGTGCTTTAGTTTGGGGAATATTGTCCCAGCCCTGAATATCGCAGCGAAAATAATATTTATATAATCCTTCTAGAAAGGGTTCGATCTTTGCGACGAAATCGTGATCGACCCGTTCCAAGTCTGCGAAGATTTGTTTCGTTTGAGCTGCTGTTGCCATGGCGCGCGATCCTATTCTGGGCGCCAATCTGCTCTATGGACGCTGGATTGTCAATTCGGGACGTATCCCTAGGTGATCCCAAGACTAGACTTCATCTGATCCACCTCTTGCCCACTCGCCGGTCAAACGGCAGGTCAGGTAAGCTTTAATGAATCCATCCAGTTCGCCATCGAGAGTCTTTTCAGCGGTAGAAACCATAAACCCAGTGCGATGATCTTTAACCATCTTGTAGGGATGAAGCACATAGGAACGAATTTGGCTTCCCCAGGCAATGTCCTTTTTTGAATCTTCGATCACTGCCTGTTTTTTTCGTTCTTCTTCCAGATGACGCTCGTACAAACGGGACCTCAGCACCTTCATTGCCAAATCTTTGTTTTTGATTTGAGAACGTTCTTGCTGGCAGGCCACTACAATTCCAGATGGCATATGAGTGATCCGAACCGCAGAATCGGTGGTATTCACGCCCTGTCCGCCCTTCCCCCCTGCTCGATAAACATCAATTCTAAGGTCCACAGGATTGATCACCACCTCGAAGTCATCGTCGATTTCGGGGGTCACAAACACGCTCGTAAAAGAAGTATGGCGACGCGCATTTGAATCAAATGGAGAGATTCGAACTAACCGGTGAACCCCGGCCTCTGATTTGAGTAAGCCGTAGGCGTAGGAACCGGTAATCAAAACAGTCACATTTTTCAGACCTGCTTCTTCACCTGGAAGGGCATCCAAGACCTCAATCTTAAACCCCTGATCCTGTGCCCAGCGCTGGTACATTCGCAAAAGCATTTGGGCCCAGTCTTGGGACTCAGTCCCGCCAGCTCCCGCGTTAATAGTCAAAATGGCGTTCTTAGGATCAGCCTCCTCGGAGAGCATTTTGTGAAATTCCACTTTTTCAAAACGCCCGGCCAAGTCCCGTATCAAGACTGCCGCTTCCTTAAGGCTATCCGTATCGCCGGCTTCCTCGCCTAGGACAAAGAGAGTCTCAGCATCGTTAAAGGCCCGCTCCAATTCGGTATACTCATTGACCTCGGCCTCTAGACGAGACTTCTCCTGGGTCAATGCCCTAGCCTTCCGGTTGTCGTTCCAAAACCCATCCTGAAGGGAAATACTTTCTAATTCTTGAATTCGGCGATTTTTGAGAGGGAGGTCAAAGCGAACCTCGTAGGAATTGCAGTTTCTCCTTCAAAGAGGCCAGAAACTGACGGCTCTCATGAGGGGACAATAGGGCTAGATCCAACATTGACTGCTTTTGACTCATTTCGTTTTAATACCTGAGTGAGCTCGCTCGATCAAGCTCAACCCCTTTTTTTGTCGTGAAAGACCCCCGCCGCCCCAGAGTTTTTTAAGGACCTTGCCCTCCCACTTGGCCATTTCTAAGGCTTCCTTTTGGCTATTTTCGTGATCCATTCCCAAGAGATGGAGTGAACCATGAATAAGAAGGATGTCTAACTCAACAGAGTTTGAATGCCGAAACTCGCGTGCCTGAGCTTGGAGAACCGGCCAACAAATCACCAGCTCTCCTAAAACCCCCGCCTTCTGGAAAATCTGGGGGGTCGGGAAACTCAAGATATCTGTTTTGGTATTCTTTCCTCGGTACTTGGAATTCAGTTTAACCATCGCCACGCTTCCCACCAGGCGGACTGTGGCCTGCCTCTTCACTCCTTTAGGGATAGGGCATGGGAGGTAAGCGAGTGCACGAAAAGACTCTATAGCCTCCAAGACTTGGGCTAAACGAAGTTCTAACTTATTTGCCTGAATTCTGACCTGTTTTTGCACTACCCGTTCACATAGCATATCGCCACTTCCCATGTTAATGGCAAAGGATGCGAAAAAAAGTCATTCAAAAAGCCCCACGCAAACGCCAACCTCTCAGCCCTCTTGGGGATTTGATCGAGACTGTTCACCGCCTGCGGGCTCCGGGAGGTTGCCCATGGGACCGGGCTCAAACCCACCAGAGCTTAAGACAACATCTGATTGAGGAAACCTATGAGGTTTTAGATGTGGTTGATCAGATTGCCTCCTCGGAGGATCTGAAAAAAGAGAGAGTCAAAGCGGCTTTTCAAGAAGAACTTGGCGATTTGATGATGCAGGTGCTTTTGCATTCTGAAATGGCTAACGAGGTAGGCGCATTTTCAGTCTTGGACGTAGCTCAGGGCCTGAATGACAAGCTCATTCGCAGACACCCCCATGTTTTTGGAGATGCTCAAGCCCACTCCGCCGATCACGCTCTTAAAAATTGGGAAAAGGAAAAGGCCAAGGAAAAGAAGGCTCCTGGCGCCAGCTGCCTCGATGGAGTTCCAAAGCACCTCCCCTCTCTTCAAAAGGCAGCCCGGGTGATTGAAAAGGTCACCAAAGTCGGGTTCCAATGGGACACGATGCACGGACCACTGAACAAGGTGGAAGAAGAGTTTTCAGAATTAAGAACAGAAATTTTTGAATTAGAAGAGTTTCAAAAATCTAAGAAAAAAACACCTGCTCAAGAAAAAAAGGAAATCCAGATCAGAGAACGAATTGAGTCTGAGATGGGCGACTTACTTTTTACTTTGGCCAACGTTTCTTATCTTATGAAAATCAATCCTGAGGACGCTCTGCGTAAAAATTTAGGGCGCTTTGAAAAACGCTTTCGGCATGTTGAGAGTCGAATTCGAGGCCAAGGAAAAACCCTGGAGCAATCCAATCTTTCCGAAATGGATATTTATTGGAATGAAGCCAAAGCCTTGGAAAAACTTAGGGTGGTCGGTCTCACGGGCGGAATTGCCTCCGGAAAGTCTGAGGTGGCAGCCCTTTTTGTGGAGTTGGGAGTCCCAGTTCTCAATGCCGACCTACTGGCAAAGACTATTAGCGAATCCAACCCGGCGGCAAAAAAAGCGATTGAGTCTCGATTTGGAACGACCGACCGTAAGAAGCTTCGCGAAGTCATTTTTAGTGACCCCAAGGCCAAAGAAGACTTAGAAAAAATTCTCCACCCGTTGGTCCACGAAGAGAGCCTAAAAATATTCCAAAAACTGGCTTCGAATGGACAGCCTTTAGTGATTTATGAAGCGGCTATCCTGGTGGAAACCGGAAGACATCGTACTTTGGACGGTCTGATTGTCGTGGATGCACCGGAAAAGACCCGTCTTGAACGACTCGTGAAGAGAGACGGAATTTCCAAAGAACTGGGAAAGAGGATGATTTCCTCCCAGTTACATGACGAGGAACGGAATAAGCAGGCCACATTTATAATTAAGAATAATTCGGACCTTTCGCGTTTAAAAAAACAGGTAAAAGAATTCATTTCTCAAACCCAGCTTTACAAATAAGCGTAAGTCCCTTACCTTTTTTAATAGAAGTATAAAAATATGTAGTTCAAATCTAGTAGTTCACGACATCTGGAGGTTGTGGATGAGGCATCATGGAACTGACGTAGGAGTCCCATCCGTTTCGGGAATCCCAAATTTCATTCAAAAAAGCTCTGTAATCGCGATGCTCTGCGCAGTTCTTTGCTCAGGATGCAATATCCTAGGGGTAGTAGACTCTCCTTCGGGTGATGCTCAAACCCTTTCAAAAGCGAGAGCCTGTTTTGACCAAGCAGACTACACTTGCGCTGCGAAATACTATGCCCTGATGTCGTCTGTTTCTCAGGATACGACAATTAGCGAAAGTGTCTTCCAGACTCTTGCTCAAAACGGCGCAACCATGGGCGTCTTTATGAGTGCCGCCACTAGCGCCTCCTCTGGGGGACGCCTGATCACGAAAATTGCGAGTTCCATGAGCGCTAATGGCACCTCTGGACAAACGCGACGCCTAGCGATTTTTCACGCCTACCAGCAATGGTCATCTATCAGTGACACCAATCTGAGAAACTTGGTCAGATTTCTAAGCTCTTTGGCGCTTGTGGCTGAGATTCTTTCAGAAGACGCAGGGACAGCCGGGACCTTTTCTCAGTCTGACTGGGTGACCAGTCCAACACAATGCGCCGCAAATACGAACCTCCTTTTGACGAGGACGGGGTGCACCGCGCCCTCCGGAAAAAACATCACAACAGGCGCTAAGGTTACCCTTTCATCCACCACCACCGATTCTTCTATGTCAGGAAGCCCAACCTTAGGGATGATCGCCGGCGGAATCTCCGAGATCGATGCTGGTCTCACTGGAATGAGTATCGCCGGTGGTGTCGGGGGCACAGCCCAAGGATTTACCTCGCAAGCCATCCTAAACGCCGTTGATCCAACCAATGACGGCTTGTACCGAGGTCTTTTGTTCACCTACGACATTGGAGCCCAATAAATGAAAAACAGAATATCGCTGTTGCTTCTATCTGGCATTGTGGGTTTCGTAGGCATCACTTCTGAGTCCTTTGCTCTGGATCAGATTATCCGACCTTATCAAAGCGTCCGCAGCGCGGGCATGGGCGGAATGAGGATGAGTACCGGTTTGTATGACATTGACCGGGTTGCAGCAAACCCCAATTATGGACTGATCAATTACATTCAAGGAAACCAACCCTCCTTAAGCACTCTGGGTTCGCAGGGTGGAATGATTGATTTTGACGTTGGGGGCACCTACCACGTGATCGACCTGGGAGAATTCCAGGTTCATGCCGCTCTGGCTTTCCAAAACATTCTCGGCGGGACCTATAGCAACTTACCTTTGAACCTGGTCAGTCTTTCAAATTCGACGGTTCCTGCTCAGCCCCGCAGCATGGGGATTGGGGGCTCGGTGACCCGCGCGGAGTGGTGGAAATTCACGGATACAACCTTGGCCCTAGAATCCACCGATATTTTTAATAACGGGAATGGAAGCCTTTTCAGAACGATTCACTTGGGCGGAGAAACCCACTGGAAGAGCATTGCCCTTCGCTTTGGCTTGAACCAAGGCTACTTGTGCGGTGGTGTAGGTTTTGACTTCAGCTTCTTTAAGCTGGATGTGGCAACTTACGGCGAAGAAATGGGATTAAACGCTGGAACTCTACAAGATCGACGATATACGTTGAATTTCGGATTTCATATCTAACTGTTTGATTTCCTTGCAATTTTTTAAATTATTTAGGTTTACAATTATTTTAACGCCGCGCATAATATCTCAATGTGGCAAAATTCGAATCAGAAGGTGCGCGCTCTTGCGGCTGCAAGAAAGCGCGAGAGGGATCGCGCCAGGACCTCGATTCACTATAAGAGAATTAATGCAACGGTAGAGGCGTCCCTAAAAGACGGTGCTGAGAAATCAATTCTCGAAGCCCGCGTGGTGCTGAACGACTTTAGTCCAAAAGGGGTAAGCTTCTTCTCGCCTAACCTTTTGCCTCAGGGCCTCCCTGTAACTCTTACCACTGCGGCGCCCATGGCAATTAAGCTTCATGGAAAGGTAGTCTATTGCCAGGAAGCAAACGTAACCAGTCATGTCATTGCAGCGATTCACTTTGGCTATCGGGTGGGCATGGAGTTTTTCCCAGAGAACGATCAGGAACGGGAAGCGTTAACGCGATACTGCTTGGATCTCAAACATACTTTTTTATCACCCAGATAAGGGTTAACTTTCAGTTCAGGTGAAAAGCGTTAAAAAATCATCCCAATGATTCTTCAATTTCGCTTTTAACCTTAGAATAGCCTGAGTGTGAAGCTGGCTGACTCGAGACTCCGTCACATCGAGTACGCGTCCGATTTCCTTAAGATTCAAATCCTCATAGTAGTAGAGCGATAAAACCAAGCGCTGCTTTTCAGGTAGCTCCTGAATCGCTTCGGAGATGACTCTTTTAATGTATGCAACATTCACCTCACTAAAAGGGGTAGGCGACTTGAACCCACTTTCGCTGGCACCGTGTAGAGCCCGTTTGTCCGCTTTGGAAAAATGAGAAATATCGTCATAGGACAATAAAGATACAGATCTGACTTGATTGAGAAGCTCATGAAACTCAGGCTGAGTGATGCCTAACTCCTCGCATACTTCATCATCCGTTGCCTGGCGACCCTTCTGTTGCTCGAGTTTGGAATAACAGCGTTCAAGCACCTTAGCCTTCTCGCGGACCGAACGAGGGACCCAGTCCTGGGCCCTTAGCTCATCCAAAATCGCACCCCGAATTCGAAATTCAGCGTACGTTTTGAATTTATTGTCCCGTGAGGCATCGTACTTTTCCATCGCGTCCATCAAGCCAATCACTCCAGAACTAATCAGGTCATCGAGCTCGATATTGGCGGGAAGGCGGGCCGCTATTTTTTGGGCAATATATTTGATCAGCGGTGCATATTCCAGGACCAGCTGATCCCGAGTACTATTTACAGGCGAGAAGTCTTCTTTCACGAGTTGAGAGGTCTGAGCCGATTCGAGTTCTAGTTCCGCAGCGATCTGGGCTTGGAGTGCGGCCTCTTCTTTTTCAGCTTCTTTCGCAGCAGCCTCTGCTGTCGAAACGTCATCCACTGCGTTTTCTATCTTCTGCTGAGTAACAGGAGCCTGCTGATTTTTTTTCTTTTTTTCCGCGGCCTCACGTTGAACTTTATCCTGAGTCTTTCGAGCATTTTCCCTATACTTCTGTATCCCCTGATTTAAGCTCATTTAATTATTCTAGCAGAAATTTTTTGAATGCATTGTCTAAACTTCCTAATCTATTTTTCAAATCTGTCAGGATTTTGACTCAGATTCTCAAGACTAAGGAAACGACTCGTTCCGTACTAGCCTCTTCTAGGTCCTCCGGAACTTTTTGTCCCGTGGTAAAAAACAAGAGAGGTAATTTACTCTTCTGAAAAGCATTGTAAATTCCTCCGTAAATCCGAGTTTCATCCAGCTTGGAAAAAATCAGACTTTGCGGCTTAAATATCGAAAATCGATTGATGCAATCTAAATGTTCTGGATCGCGCCCCCCTGCGCTCAGGATAAGAGTAGTAATCAAATCCGGAACACCTGTTAGAACTTTCTGAAGCTCGCTCAAAGAAGCATGATCAAGGTAGGATCGACCCGGCGTGTCCACCAACACCAAATCCAAACTTTTGAAATCCATAGTAGCTGCCCTGAAGTCATCCAAAGTACGAGCATAACGAAATGGCAAATTCAAAGCCTTGGCGTACGTACTTAAATGCCCAAACTCCTGCGCAGGGGAAGTATCGAAATGAATTAACCCAACCCTTAATTTTTTCCTCGACCGAGCCTGCCCAGCAATCTTGGCAACAGTAGCGGTTTTTCCCACTCCCGTAGGTCCGACCACCGCCAAGACTAACGGACCTGATGCGGGTTTGAATTTCATAAGGGATGTGACTTCGATGCTATCCATCATCTCTGCGGCCAAAGCCTCAGCCAATACCTCTGGCTTCGCACAACGCTCAGTACCTAAATCAAACGCTACTTTCTTTACAAGACCGTAGGCATAACGACGATCCACCCCGTTGACGACCAGCTTTTCGAAACTCTCCTGCAAAACCGGGTGGTCCAGAGTCCCCGAGTCCCAGATTCGATTTGCTCCCGAGGTCTCAGCCTTTTCCTGGCTGTTTTTCAGCTCCTGAACAATCTGGCGCAAAACCCGAATCTCCTCTTCCAAAGCTGTTTGTGCTGGAGCAGGGGTGCCCTGCGACTGGCTTAGTGTTTTCGAGATTGCCTCGCTGAGAGCCTTTTCTGAAAGGACCTTCTGCGACACACTCTCTCGCTTTCTTTCCACCTCAGTCGCCTTCACTTCGTGGTTGTCTGAGATGTCCGCATAACGGGTCGCCGTACTTTTTTTTGAACGGCCGCTCACATCAACACGGTCTTGAGTCTCACTGGCCTGAGTCAAACGTTGATCAACGTATTTTTCCAGAAGATCAGCCTGTTTCTTTGCCGGAAGCTTCTTTAGAAGATCTTTGCTTTGATCAGGAACGCGGTTTTCAACGTATTGTTTCTTCTGAATCGACCGCTCAGAAACCGCAGCCGTAACCTCAACGGTAGCTTTTGACAAGAAGCCTAGGCCCTTACGACTCTTCTTAGTCTGAAGGATGATGGCTTCTGGACCCAGTTCCTTTTTTACATCGTCCAGGGCCTCTTGAATGGTCGAAGCTTCAAATTTCTTAACTTGCATTTGCCAACCTCACTGTACCAAAGGATTTAACAGATATATTTGATGTAATTTCGTTATGAGACAAAACCACCACATTGGGTAAAAAACGATCGATTAAGTTTTTCAAATGATGCCGGATCAGAGGCGAACACAGAACAATCGGATGACTCGTTTCTATAGTCATATCTAGAGCCTGTTTATTCAGCTGAGCTATGAATCCACGGACGAACTCAGGATCTACGGAGAGCTGAGGACCTTGGTCCGTCTGAATCACACCCTGCGCAATGGTTTCCTCAATAGATCTATCGAGCGTCAGCAGTCTAAGCTGTCCATCTGGACCTATCAGCTTCTTGGTAATGGTACGAGCAAGAGCTGTTCGCACATGCTCCGTCAAGAGGGCTGGGTCTTTTTGGATCGTGGCATGTTCAGTAAGACATTCCATAATAGTTCTGAGATCTCGGATCGGGACGCCTTCCTTAAGCAGATTCTTCAGGACCTTCAGCAAGGAGCCGACCGGCAACAAATTCGGAATAAGATCTTCGACCACTTTTGGAGCGTTTGTTTTGAAAGTATCCAACAGGGTTTGAAGCTCTTGTCGACCCAGGAGTTCCGTCTTTTTGTCGTTGCGTAATCCACAGAGCGTCCAGACCAAAGGCGGGTTCTTGTGTAGGAATGCCCACCACCGGATCAGTTACATTCCCAGGATCCATTGCAAGTAGATTTCCAATCATCAAAGATCCACTTCCAATTTGAATCCCTTTCAACAGAACTTGGTAATCCCCCGGCTTGAGCTCTAAATTGTCTCGAATTCTTAACGGTGGAATAATAATTCCCAAATCCAAGGCGAACTGTTTGCGAATATTTGAAATTCGTTCCAGAAGATCGCCTTTTTGCTCAACGTCCACAATGCTGATCAGGCCGTATCCCACCTCAAGCTCGAGTAGATCCACTGGAAGGAGGTTTTCCAACTTCTCAGTAACCGGCTTGAGTTTTTCTTGCGCCACCCGACGTTCTGCTTTTTCATCTTCGACTTTCGCCCGCTGCCGAAGCTGATAGGAAACTCCCCCGAGCCCTAAAGCCAACAGCATGAATGGCAGAAAAGGTAAACCTGGGATTATTGCTAAAAAGCCCATAATACCAGCTGCAGCACCCAGCGCCTTAGGCTTCATCAAAAGCTGTTTTGAAACTTCCTGACTGAAATTTGTACTGGTCGCAGTACGAGTCACAATAATACCGGCGGCAGTCGAAATAATTAGAGCGGGAATTTGAGTGACTAGTCCGTCCCCTACTGTCAATAAGGTAAAGGTTGAAGCTGCATCCGCAATATTCATGTCCCGTTGGAGGGTTCCAATAATTATTCCGCCAACAATATTGACTACAACAATCAAAATCCCGGCAATGGCGTCTCCGCGAACAAACTTGGACGCACCGTCCATGGCCCCATAGAAATCGGCTTCTTTAGCAATTTCGGAACGGCGCCGGCGAGCCTCTTCCTCATTGATCAAGCCAGCATTCAAGTCCGCGTCGATGGACATTTGTTTCCCGGGCATCGCGTCCAAGGTAAAACGAGCTGCAACTTCAGCCACACGACCCGCGCCTTTGGTGATAACCACAAAGTTGATGATGACCAAAATGACAAAGATCACGATCCCTACAGCGTAATTCCCTCCAACGACGAACTCTCCGAAGGAGCGAATCACCTCTCCTGCGGCGGCAGTTCCTAGCTCAGCACCGTGAAGCAAAATCACTCGGGTGGTAGCCACGTTCAAGGACAATCGGAAAAGGGTTGTAATCAAAAGGAGTGACGGAAAGATGCTAAAATCCAAAGCCCGCGTCGCATACACCGATGTGAGGAGAAGGATGATAGCAAAAGCTATCCCAAGCGACAGAAAAATATCCAACATGAAGCGTGGAATAGGAATAACCATTACGGCTAGAATGGCCACAAGGCCGATAGCCACCGCGAGGTCCGAGTTCTTAGCTAAGCGATCACTCAGATTCATTTATCCCTCTTCTTCAACCGGTAGACGAAAGCCAAAACCTCAGCGACAGCTTGATAAAGAGCGCGGGGGACAGCTTGGCCAACCTTCACCGATTTAAACAAAGTTCTCGCCAATGGAACATTTTCGACCTGGGGAACCCCTGCTTCCAAGGCAATCTGTTTGATTTTTTGAGCAATCAAATCCGCACCCTTTGCTACAACTTTAGGCGCGGCCATTTTTTCACGATCATAGGATAGGGCCACTGCGATGTGGGTTGGGTTTGTTACGACCACATCCGCTTTCTTTACAGCCTCCATCATTCGTCGCCGCGCCATCTCACGTTGAACCGATCGTATTCTGGCTCGGATTTGGGGATCCCCTTCACGCTCTTTATGTTCTTGTTTGGCTTCTTGCTTTGTCAGTCGTAAGTTCTTCATGTGTTCAAAGCGTTGTAGAGCGAAATCAAATCCCGCAAACACGGCAAGAATTACAAGAAGCTTAAAAGTGATGCTTGCCGCGATACCGCCATAGATTGAAAGCAGGTATCCCACGTCTCCGCCGGCATGAGCCGGAGCACGAATCACTTCGGATCGAATCAGAAAGAAAGCAGCGGCCAGGAAAAAGACGACCTTCACCAGTGTGCGCACCGTTTCATAAAGCTGCTTCATTGAAACTAGTCTTTTAAACCCTGCCAGCGGATTGATCTTTTGAAAGTCCGGTTGCAGGGGTTCAAGCGTAAAAATTGCGCCCACTTGAGCCAAGCTCCCAATCACTCCCATTATGAACCCAGCAATACAAATGGGGAGGCCAAGACTTGCCATCACTAAGAGTGACTTTATCAAAACCTGTCTCATCACCGAACCAGAGCTCAAATCAAATTTGGATGAGAAATCCATTCGGAAAATGCTTTCCATAAAATCTTTGGCCTGAGCGGCAAACGAGGGGGCGTAAAGGTAGCCAGCCACAACAGCGGCGAACAGCGCCACCATCGAGCTAACTTCACGGCTTTGCGCAACCATCCCCTTGCGTCGGTATTCCTCGACGCGAAACGGGGAGGCTTCTTCGGTCAGGTCTTCTCTTGACCGCTCTTCATTCTCTGCCAACTAAGTTCCCCCTTTGAGCGTAAGAACCATACTTTGCATCCAGCTTCCAACCCTCAGCAGGATGTCTGAGGAGACCGAGTTGAACTCGCTCGTTCCAAGAAGCATCACCACTAAACCCACTAAGGCTGTCACGGAAAAGGACAAGACCAAGACGTTCAGCTGCGGCATTGATTTCGCCATCACACCAAAGACCACGTTCACCGCAAAAATTGAGATCGCCACTGGAGCTGCCAGTTGGAGACCAGCATGAAACACCTCACCGCTCAGCTCCACTAAACGCTGACCCGCAGCCGCACCAAAGGTTGCCTTGCCGACACCGACAAATCTGTAACTATCCAAAGCGGCCCGCAGCATCAGATGGTGACCGTCCACGGCTAGAAAAACCAGCATGGCCAAAGTCGTTTGGACTTGGGCAATGACCTCTGTCTGAGACTCTTGGTGAGGATCGTAAATACTTGCAGAAGCAAAACCCATCATATTCCCGACCAGATTGGCACCAAAAGCAATACAATCAAAAATTAGCTTTGCGGTGAACCCCAGAACTAATCCCATAAAGGCTTCAATGACAATCGTCGTAATGATTCCTGCGGGAGTACTAGCCCAAATATAGGTGTCAGCAACGTGGACTTTTCCAGTTGAAAGAAGGGGCGGAAAAAGGGCTACAGTAACCACCAGGGACATCAGAACTTTGACCATAGGGGGAACTGTACGGTCTCCGATAAACGGGAGAATCGAAAACAAAACACTAAACCTCACTAGCACACAGAAAAACGTCAGCATTTCTTCAACATTAAAGTTAAAGAGATACATTATCTAACCCACTCCCCGGCGTTGCCAATCATCTGAAAGGCATAGTGCTGTAGGATTTCGAGCATCCAGGGTGCCATCACACTCAGCACCAGAATCACTGCGACCATTTTCGGAATAAAGGTCAGGGTAGCTTCGTTAATCTGGGTAACGGCTTGCATGACGCTAACCAAAATACCAACGACCATTGCGGCCGCTAACATGGGACCCGCTAAAAAGACAGTAGTCTTAATAGCCTCAGCCCCAATCGAAATCACCATTTCTTCCGTCATCGTCCCCTCGCCTTCCTAGCAAGTTAAACGGGTTCGAAGTTACCCAAAACTCCGGACCAAACTCCCAACTACCAATTCCCAACCATCGACCAAAACAAAAAGTAGTAATTTAAACGGCAGCGAAATCGCCACCGGTGGCAGCATCATCATTCCCATCGCCATGAGTACGCTTGCAACAACCATGTCTAGAACTAGAAAAGGAAGATACAGCATAAAACCGATTTGGAATGCTGTCTTCAATTCGCTAATCACAAAAGCCGGCACTAAGACATAGGTAGGTACACCCGCCCTATTTTTCGGCTTCGTTTCTTTGGAAAGAGAAAGGAAAAGCTCCAAATCTTTTTCCCTGGTCTGAGCAAACATGAACTCGCGTAGAGGAGCTTCTGCTTTTTCATAGGCCATCTGCTGGGTAATTTTCTCATTCAAAAAGGGCTCCACGGCATTTGATGAAATCGCTTTCCAAGTGGGAGCCATCACAAAAAACGAGAGGAAAAGAGAGAGTCCGACAATGAGCTGATTCGGCGGCATCTGTTGTGTACCCAACGCTTGACGGACAAAGCTCAGAACCACAACAATTCGCGTAAAGGATGTCATCATAATCAAAATCGCCGGAGCCAACGTCAAGACAGTTAGCATCAAGACGATTCTAAGTACGGAAACTAAATCAGAAGGTTTCTGGCTATTTGAAAAGGAAAGACTGAGTGAAGGCAGCGTAAGCCCCGAAGTTCCTGGAATATAGCTCCCAGCTGCGGCCTGACCTTCGGCAAAGGCCGATTGCGTGAAAACCAGGATTGCCGCAAGCAAAGCCAAAAAAATCCAGCCCGATGCTGAACTTCTTTGAAATCCGTTTAGGCTGCGAAGCGAACCAAAATAGATCATAAGGGCTTTAGACCCTCCAGTCTGCTTTTTATTCGACTCTTCACGCTCGGAATCAAAGAAGGCTCACTCGGAGAATCAAAGGAATTACTCGAAGAACCGTTAGAGGAATGAAAGGATCGACCATCAAAAGGTGATTTCAGGGGCTTGGCGTTCTCGTTCTGAAACAGGTCACCAAAAGATCCGGTGAGATCAGAGTCGCTCAAGTCAGCTGGAGAAAGTGAATCCGAACTCTCACCAAATTGAGTAATTAGGTTAATCGAATCATTAGAGAGACCAAGAACTAAGAGGCGCCCGGCAATCTTGACGACTGCAATACTTTTTTTAGGATCAATATGGTGAGTTGAAACTACTTGAATCATTTTTTCGTTTTTAGGCATCTTAGCCAGCGCTCCGGTAGCCATTTTTTGAATCGCCCCTAACACGCCGGTGCTCTTTTTAATTCCACGAGCCCTCATCACAGCCCAGCCCAAAAGAAGGGCAAACAGCGTTACTGCTCCTAGTTTAATGAAAACGCCTTTAAATGAAGGAAGGGGTTTTGCTCCGGTGAGAGGCATCCGGTCTGACTTTTCAGCATCTCCCGAACTCGCTAGAGGCTTCTCGGAAGTACTGGCTTTCAAAACGCGATCTAGGAGAACTTTTTCCTCTTGTTCTTGACGAGCATCGTCCGGATTTTTTGGAGCGTCCTTTCCGTTCCCAGCCGCGGCATTCACCTGATTTTCAGGGGCTATTTGAGTTGGATGATCCACCGCCTCGACTTCCTGAAAATGAGCTGGCACCGGCGCTAGCGATTTTGCCTCTAATTCCTGTTGTAGATGAGTCGAAGCACCTTCTTTTACCGGGGCAGAAGTGTCTGGAGCTTTCACTCTGATTTTTAAGATCCGACCCTCGGCTGCTGCGCCTTTCACAACAGAGGTTTCAACGCGCCCTTGGAACGCAAGAGCCGAGCCGCGAACCGCCAATCGACACCTCACGATCTTCGGTGAAAACTGATATGCGCTGATTTTTGTAATGGTTTTACCACGCACGAGGATGGACTTCTGAGGGTAGACCGAAGCATCACTCAATGTGATTTGAATAAAATCTCTCAAAAGCTCGACCTCAGCAACCTGTGAACTGACCTTCTTATCGAAGGTCAAAAACACATCGACGGCCTTAG
The DNA here is from genome assembly GCA_016185105.1 of Bdellovibrio sp. Taxonomy (GTDB): domain Bacteria; phylum Bdellovibrionota; class UBA1018; order UBA1018; family UBA1018; genus JACPOE01. Next base: position 288 of record JACPOE010000055.1, on the reverse strand, counting down.
CAGGTGCTGCAACGACTCTCACCTGCTTCAGTACGTTGGCAGCCCATGCTTCGGTTCCCAGCGTCAATACTGGAATTGAAAAAAGAAGGACATATTTTCCAAGAGCTCGCATGAATCTCCCTACTTCAGCTGTTCGATTCTCTCGACCGGAGAAATAATATCGGTCAGACGAATTCCAAATTTTTCGTTCACCACCACCACTTCACCTCTTGCAATCAGCTTGTCATTGACCAGAACTTCCAAAGGCTCGCCGGCAAACTTGGAAAGTTCGATCACCGAACCTTGAGC
>JACPOE010000053.1:10162-24867 GCA_016185105.1 Bdellovibrio sp. | reverse complement strand
AGTTCATCGAAGCCTAGCTTGGGCGATCGGGATATTTCTGTTCCCGAGCCTGAGCCAGAGACTCAACAAGCTGGGGCGGCTGTTGATCTAGCAATTGGTTATGATCCGCATTCGGCTTTGTCACCGCAGGACGAAGCATTGTTTAAAGCCTTCCAATCCAACCTTCTTTCGCTGGTTTCCCACGAGCTCAGGACTCCACTGACTGGGATCTTAAATGCTCTTTCAGTGTTGGATGAAGGTGCATTGCTTCAAGGGATTTCTCAGGAAGATTTGATTAAGATGGCCCGAGAAAATGCATTAAGGCTTCATCAGGCCCTCACTGTTCTTTTAGATCTTGCCACTCTCGAAAGTGGAAATTTCCAAGCCCGTTTAAGGGAGGTCGATTTAAATAGAATTCTCGCAACTCGTCTTGAGCTTCATCAGCCGTTATTGAAAGCGAAAAATATTACTCTCGAGTTTTTGTCGAAGCCGCACTCCAACGGAGCATCGCAAGAAGAAGGCACATCGATTGTCTTAGCTGATCCTGCGAAGCTGGGACGGGCAATTGATCTTTGTCTGCAAGTGGCAATTCCAAGGTGCGAAAAAAATTCCAGGATTGCTTTAAAGGTAACGGAAAGCGGTCTTAGAATTCGGTTTGAGCTTTCAAAGGCGATGGAAAAACTTTGGGAAACAAGCTGGTCCCAGTCTTTAGCCGGTTTTCAAGCCGGAGTGGCTTCTCCTCACTCTGCCTTTGGTGGGGTGATGCAGTCCGAGCAAGCTTTCTTGAGTCGCGTAGAAGATGGCTTTGGCAGTGAGTTTTTGCTGATTCACGAAATTATGAAACTCCATGGTGGAAAGTTTAGTGCCGTTCTCAATGATCAAATCGCCGAGCTGACTATCGAAATTCCTGAGCTAGAGTCTGAGCAAGCCCTCAGAGCCGTTTTAAAGTCTAGAGCTTACCAAGCATCGCATGAGCTAGGAGCTGTGACTTTGATTCTGGTCGAGGTTCCTCAGAAAATGGAGCTGAAGTCACTCAAAGAACGGATTCTGCAAAACTTGTTTCGAACGACCGATACGGTTTATCTCTTGCCCGAAAAACATCTGATTTGCCTGGTTTTAGATGATTGTAAGGCAAGCGATGCTCCCAAGGTGATGTCTAAGATTGGCCGAAATCTGGGTCTTTCTTTGAACTACGGTGTGTCACATTGCCCTTCCGATACTCTGGACCCGGAAAAGTTGATCGAACTCAGTCAGAAGCGCTTGGAAAAGATGACATCCCAGGCGGCTTAATTTAAATCTTTCGTATGGATTCCAAAACTCAAAATCAGCAAAGAAATAAGAAATTTCGTTCTCTTTTTTTCGGTGGGCTTCTTCCCGTACTGGCGTTTTCAATTTTAGAAGACCGCTATGGGGTGATCTGGGGCTTGGTGGCAGGGATGGTTTTTGGGGTGGGTGAAATACTTTGGGAACTCCTTACTCGGAAAAAGGTCGACCCGGTTACTTGGGGCGGTAACGGGATGCTTTTGGTTTTGGGAGGGGTCTCGCTGGTTACCCAGGAAGGGATCTGGTTTAAGTTGCAACCCGCTTTGATGGAGGGGGTTTTTGCCCTGGTCCTTTGGGGGTCCCTCGTTTGGGGAAGACCTTTGCTTTTGGTGATGGCCCAGAAGCAAGGCGGGCTGCCTAAGAACTTGGAGGGAGTGCCTCCTCAAGTAGCTGAAACCATTCGACGTTCTTTACGGGGTATGACTTTTAGGCTAGGGCTTTTTTTCTGGGTCCAATTTGCTTTAGCGATTTGGGCTGCCTTGGCGTGGTCGACAGCTGCCTGGGCCACGCTGAAAGGGGTGGGTTTGACTGTAAGTCTCATCGCTTACGTTCTGGTCGAAAGCCTGGTTTTGAGGTATAGGGTGAGGACTTCAAGAAAGACCTAAACCGCTTACGGTTAATCCATGGCTAGGAAAGTACTCGTATATGCCGAGCTTTGAAAATCAGCGATTTTTTATCAAAACCTTTGGCTGCCAAATGAATGTGGCAGATACCGAACGGATGGCGTCGCTTTTAGCAGACCAGGGAATGGCGGCGGCGGAAGATCCAAACCAAGCTCAGGTGATTATCATCAACGGCTGTTCGGTCCGCGAAAAGGCCGTTCACAAAGCACTGTCTGCCCTCGGGGAATTTCAGTTTCTTAAAAAAGAAGGCGCTGGTCCGATCATCGGTGTGGGCGGTTGCGTTGGACAGTTAGACAAAGACAAGCTTTTCAAAAATGCTCCTTATCTGGATTTTGTTTTCGGGACGGACACTCTCGATAATCTGCCTGAGATGGTCCATCGCGTCCGAAATGGCGAACGCCATTTTGTTCATGCCGATTTTGATAAGAGCTTAGACTATTCGACTGAGACCAAAGTTTTTGGTTTTAAGGCACAGGCCTTTGTGAACATCATGAAAGGCTGCGACAAATATTGCACCTACTGCATTGTGCCTTACACCCGAGGCAAAGAGAAATCCCGGACCATTGATGAGGTGGTTTCTGATGTGGCCAGATTGGTCGCCACAGGGGTGCGTGAAATTACCCTTCTAGGTCAAAATGTAAATTCTTTTGGTAAGGGCAATCCGAATGTTCGAGGCAGAGTCCCTAGCGAGCTTCACAATATTATCGGCAAGGTCGGGCCCCGAGCGGGCGAGGAAAATTTTCCGCAGCTTCTACGTGCGATTGATCAAGATCCGCGTTGTGCTGATTTGCAAAGAATCCGTTTCACTTCGAGTCACCCCCTGGATTTTAGCGACGAGCTGATCGAATGTTATGCTCCCGCTTCGCAAGGTGGGGTTGCTCGTCTGGCCACCCATTTGCATCTACCCGTCCAAAGCGGTTCGAATGCGGTCTTGCAAAAAATGGGCAGGCACCACCAAATCGAAAATTATATCGCGCAGATGGATCGGCTTCGTGAATTATCGCCGGATGTGGGTCTTTCCACCGACTTAATCGTGGGTTTTCCGACTGAAACTGATGCAGATTTTCAGAAAACAATCGAGCTCCTGGATCGGGTTCAGTTCGATAATATTTATGCTTTTGCTTACTCCCCGCGCCCAGGAACTCGGGCTGCGAAAATGAAAGATGATGTTCCGGCAAAGGTGAAGAATGAGCGTCTTGTTCATCTTTTGAATTACCAAATCAAAATTGCTGAAAAAACCTATGCTTCCCGAATCGGGAAAGTGCTGGAAGTTCTAGTCGAAGGCGAGGCCAAAAACGACAAACTGATGAGATCCCAGCCTGAAGCTCAGAAAAATTCCGGTGGGAAGGTTTGGACAGGGAGAACGAGCTGTAATCGAGTGGTGAATTTCTTTTCAGACTCTCCCAGAAGTTTAATTGGAAAAATGGTCCCGATTCGGATCACAAAAGCCACCGGCCTTTCCCTTCAGGGTGAAGTCGAATTGGAGAGTTTGGCAGCGGAGAGAGTGGCTAACCGGTTTTTGAGCTGAAGAAAGAAACAGGAGCGATAGATGATTCTTCCTTATCGAGGGACTTGGCCAAGAATTCACGAAACTGCTTTTGTGGCGTCATCGGTGGACATTATTGGCGATGTTCATTTGGGAGCTCATTCGACGATCTGGTATCAATGTGTGGTTCGCGGGGACGTTCACTCGATTCGGATTGGAAACAATACAAACATTCAGGACCTTTCCGTTCTTCATGTGACTCGGAATCAGAGCTGTCTGGTCATCGGCGATGAGGTCACCATCGGGCATCGAGTCACTCTGCACGGATGTAAGATTGGCAACCGAGTTCTGGTAGGAATGGGGTCGATCATCCTGGACGACGCCGAAATTGGCGACAATTGTTTGATCGGCGCCGGGACGCTCATCACGGCCCGAACAAAAATCCCGCCCGGCAGCTTAGTCCTGGGCTCCCCAGGAAAAGTGGTTCGCCCCTTAAATGAAAAAGAATTGGAATTTTTGCCAAAAAGTGCAAGCCACTATGTCGATCTAGGGATCGAGTATCGCGGCACAGTCCCTGGACCAGGGCGATATGGGCAAAGTTCAGTAGATCTGGAATTTTTTCCTGAAGATTTTCGTGACCTAAGTCGTAACACCTCAAGCAATTCGTCTGGAACCGCACCTGAAGGAGATGATCTGTGAAGATACTGCAAGAAGAAGCGTTGACCTTTGATGATGTTCTTTTGCTTCCAGGGTATTCCGAAGTTCTGCCCTCGAATGTTCGGCTGGATACTCAGCTGACAAAAAGAATTCGACTGAAAATCCCTCTGCTTTCAGCAGCGATGGATACGGTGACGGAAAGTAAGACCGCGATTATCTTGGCTCAAGAGGGCGGCCTCGGGGTGATTCATAAGAACCTCACCATCAAAGATCAGGCCTTTGAAGTCGAAAAAGTAAAAAAGAGTGAGTGGGGGATGATTCTTGATCCAGTGACGATCGAGCCCACTGCGAAAATAGCACAGGCCTTCGAGGTGATGCGCACCTTTAAGATTTCAGGGGTCCCCGTGACTATCAAAGACGCGAATGGGTACAAGCTGGTAGGGATTCTCACCAATCGCGACCTGCGGTTTGAAGAAGACATGAGTCAGCTGGTTGAAAAACGGATGACTAAACAGCCTTTGATTACTGTTCCGGAAGGCACGACTCTTGATCAAGCCAAAAAGATTTTGAAAGAAAACCGAGTTGAAAAACTTCCAGTGGTGAATGCGGGCGGATACCTCAGAGGATTGATCACCATCAAAGATATCAAAAAACAACAAGCTTATCCGAATGCGAACAAAGACAAGTACGGTCGTTTGCTGGTCGGTGCTGCAATTGGGGTTGGGTCCGAAAGTATTGAGAGAGCCGCTGCTTTGGTGGATGCAGGCGCGGACGTTTTGTTTGTGGACAGTGCCCACGGGCATTCCAAAGGGGTTTTGGACGCCGTATCTCAGATCAAAAAACGGTTTGGGAGCAAAGTGGATGTGGTCGGCGGAAACGTGGCTACTGGCGCTGGAACTCAGGCATTGATTGATGCAGGGGCGGACGCCGTCAAAGTGGGAATTGGACCAGGTTCGATTTGTACGACCCGTGTGATTGCGGGGATCGGTGTTCCACAGCTTTTTGCTGTTGCTCATGCTGCGGAAGTCGCCAAGAAGAGCGGAATCCCAGTCATTGCCGATGGTGGGATTAAATACAGCGGCGATATTATTAAGGCGCTCGCTGCCGGTGCTCAAGCTGTGATGATTGGATCTCTTTTTGCGGGGACCGACGAGGCCCCCGGCGAAATGATGCTTTATCAGGGTCGTTCCTATAAAATTTATAGAGGAATGGGAAGTCTGGGAGCAATGGCTCAAGCCCAGGGATCAAAAGATCGATACTTTCAAAATGAAATTGACGAAGTGGGTAAGCTGGTTCCGGAAGGAATTGAGGGTCGTGTGCCTTACCGGGGTAGCCTTTCGTTTAACGTCCATCAGCTTCTGGGAGGACTCAGGGCTGGAATGGGGTACTGTGGGTCAGCTGATTTGGAAAAGCTTCAGGAAACAGCTCAGTTTATTCGAATCTCCAGCAGCGGCTTGATCGAGAGTCATCCGCATGATGTCGATATTACGAAGGAAGCCCCTAATTACCGTTTGGAAAGTAACCGCTAATGAGTAAGCATCAATTGGTAGTCATTTTGGATTATGGCTCTCAGTACACTCAGCTGATTACTCGACGAGTAAGAGAGTTGGGAATTTATTCAAAAATTCTGCCGGGCGACGTTTCAATAGCTAGAATTGAAGAGCTTGCACCCAAGGCGGTGATTCTATCAGGAGGACCGTCTTCGGTTTATGATGAAGATGCGCCCGTTTTGCCTAAAAGATTTTTGGAATATCAGAAGGCTAAGCAAGTTCCTGTTCTTGGGATTTGTTACGGGATGCAGCTTCTGGCCCAATCTCTAGGCGGCAAAGTTAAAAAGGCACCCGTGCGCGAATATGGTCGAATGGAAGTGATGCCAGCTGGGATTTCTGGACTCTTTCCAAAGGGGAGTTCAGCTTTTCAGGCATGGATGAGTCACGGGGATGAAACCTCTGAAGCGCCCGCGGGCTTTGAGGTTGTGGCCCGAAGTCAGTCTGGCTCGTTTGCGGCGATGGAAAACCCGAATCAGAAAATCTATGGACTACAGTTCCACCCTGAGGTGACCCATACGGTGGGTGGGATTCAGATTCTGGAAAATTTTCTAGTGAATCTGTCTGGGATTAAACCCGATTGGAATATGGAGTCGATTTTAGAGGAACAAGTTCAGGCCATCCGTGAAAAGGTGGGTCCTAAGGCAGCGGTTCTTTGTGCCTTATCCGGGGGAGTTGATTCTGCGGTAGCTGCGGTCTTGTTGCATAAAGCTGTCGGGGATCGCTTGCATTGTTTCTTCGTGGATCACGGTTTGCTTCGGCACAAAGAGCAGGAAAGAGTGATGGAAATGTTCCGAACTCAGCTGCACCTTCCGGTGACCTGTTTGGATCATTCTGAGCGCTTTTTGAAGCTTCTCGAAGGTGTGACAGATCCAGAGAAGAAGCGAAAAATTATCGGTGCTGAGTTTATTCAGAGTTTTGAAATCGCTGCCGAGAGTATTGCTGAAAAAGTGGGACATTTGCCTGAGTTTTTGGTGCAAGGGACTTTGTATCCTGACGTGATTGAATCAAGTCCGGGTCATAAACATTCGATGACGATTAAGTCCCATCACAATGTTGGTGGACTACCCGCTAATCTGCGGTTTCAATTGATCGAGCCACTGCGTGAACTATTTAAAGATGAAGTCAGAGAGCTGGGGAAGACTCTGGGTGTGCCTCAGGATTTTTTGAGTCGTCACCCATTTCCGGGCCCAGGACTGGCCGTTCGGATAATCGGCGATATTACTCGCGAAAAACTCGATATTTTGCGGCAGGTGGACGAGATTTTCATTTCGTCTCTAAAGACTTCAGGGCTCTATCATCAGATCTGGCAAGCTTTTGCAGTATTCTTGCCCGTGCGCACAGTGGGAGTTCAAGGCGATGGGCGCACCCATGATCATGTGGTTGCCCTGAGGGCCGTTACATCCTCTGACGGCATGACCGCCGATTGGTTTCCTCTTCCCTATCCGTTTTTGGCAGAGGTCTCCAATCAGATTTGTAATTCAGTGCGGGGCGTTAGTCGCGTGGTCTACGATGTGACCTCTAAACCGCCGGCTACGATAGAGTGGGAATAATAGGCAGAACTCTTTAGCTGTCGCCCTTGCAGTGTCCCAGGCGACACAGTTTAATTGCGTCTTTGGTCATACCATAATTAAGGTATGGTCAAAGGACCAAGTACACTTAAAAAGTGTAAACAGGCCTTCAGGGTTCTGTGTTGTATTTTATTGCTTGTGAGCACATCTGGCTGCTTTGAAGGCCAAATGAGTTTCTCTACCTTAAACGCTAGTGCCACTAAGACTCAGCTGTTTTTTCTAGGAAGTTACAGTGGCTCCCTCGCTGGAACGATTAACTTTCCCGTCAGTGAAGATGCCCTTTCTCCTGCTCCCCAAGTGATGTTTGCAGATGCAAATGGTGCCCTTTTGTCATCGGTAACCGAAAATATTGCCCTATCGTCCTTCAAAGACTCGAATTGTTCCCAATCCACAAATCAGGGTGTTGCTTTTGTGAGTGTCACCCCCAAGGGGGGAATTGCAACTTTCAATGGTCTAGTGAACACGCGAGCCGGGACCTATTACGTTCAAGCGAGCGCGACCTTAGCGTCGGGAGAGAAAATCAAAAGCGCTTGCTCGAGAGGAATTCTTTTTACTGCTGGAGCCCCCGATCACCTGCTGTCGGCAGATGCGGTGGCTAACGCGGCGGCTGACGTTGGAAATATTGCCAATCCCATGCCTTTGATCACAGGTACAAATAGTGGTGCTTCATTCTTACTTCGGGCTCAGGTTGTTGATGCTTTCGGCAATCCCGTTGTCCCGGCGACTGCCGTAACCGTTACGTTTTCTGGATTCTCGGCGAATGTGACTGGAGGCTCCGGTTTTACTTCTGTTGTTTCGACCACCAATACCAGTGGGATTGCTTCTATATCCGTTGCTCCGGACACAACTCAAAATCCTTGGGCGATTTACCAAGCTTCGGCTCCCGTTGGCTTTTTGCCTGGGGCAAAACCGCTTTTATTTCCGGTTCAATTCGTTGGAAATTCCGCCACACAATTGGTTTTAGAAGATTTTCCAGTGCGGCTTTTTGCCTCTGATCCCCAAACTCTCCGGGTGAGTGCTGCGGATGTGAACAGTATAAAAATACCTTCCTATTCTTCGACCGTTCAAATTTCAAATGATAATGGTACCACTCTGACCTCTGTTCCATTGAGCTCTGCCGGAGCCGCCTATAGTTCTTTAGGTGTTACAGCAGGGGGCGGCGGGGTGAGTGCGTATTTCAATGGGGGTACAGGGCCGAGTGGATCTGTAGTGGGTTCTTTGTCTTCGTTTAGCCTAACCGACGCATCAACGGACTGTGCACAAGGTCCCTCCGGACCTGCGAATGCAGTAACCGGTGCGACAGGTGATTGGAGCAGCCCAGCGGGCTGGGATACTTCGGGGTCTGCTGCGATTCCGACAATCTACAACACAGCAGTGATTTCGTCCGGCGCGAGCAAACTGGTGGGTGGGCCTTCCGGAATCGTTCAGGTGGGGTGCGTTCAGCTGGACGGTACGTTAACGTTCCAACCGAACACTACTCTTCAAGTCAAGCGATCCCAGTTTGTCATGACCAGTGGCGCGTCCGTAAGTGCGGCCCAAGGGAATGCGGAAATTTTACAATTTGCCAGGGGATTAGCCGAGGGGCCAGGCTCGCAGCGTCTAGTGATTTCCGGAGCCGCCACTTTGGGTTTAGATGTCCTTCAAATCAGTCCTGCAGTGACGGGTGTCTCTGGTACCGACGGTTACGCTTTTTTTATTAACGGCCGGTCCGGTACGCTGAATGTGGGTTCATTCAATCTTTCCTCTAACCTAGGAGGGGAACACTACGCGATTTACGTAAATACAAATCTGAATATCTCGCAACTTTTGACAATTCCCCAAGGTGTCGAATTGATCGTAAATCCAGGCGCAACACTCTACGTGGCTCTTGGGGCTTCCGTTTCTGGCACTTTGAAAGTCCGAGGAAGTGGCGTTTTGAAGGTCGGTTCTGGTCAAAAAATTTCCGTTCTGTCCGGAGGTAAACTGAGTCTTCAGGGGTTGGGCCAAGTGGGTAGCTCTGAGACCACAAACCTGGCGGTCGTTCAGAGTGTCAATGGTTCAAGCTCCTTTGCTATTGGCATCGCAGGAAGTGCTACGCTGGACGCTTCACATTTCTTGATTTCGGGTCTGAGTCAGGTGGGAGTAGATACTGGGCTTGATATTAAAGCCGGAAGTACGGTTTCAAATTTCCGCCACGGCATAATCAAGAATTGGAATCCATCTTTTGCTGCGCTGACGCTGGGAAGCGGAAGTCAGTTTACCAATAAGTTTATCTTGGATCTCCAATTCCAAGATCCAAATGGCAGTACGTCATCGAGTACCACTTTCATCGATGGTTCGACCTTGGTGTCGCCGCTAGGGATTTTGCATTCCCGAGTCGGAGGCTCTAATTCAGACTCTCTAAAGATGCATACTACGGCGCCTGCCGGTATGGTCTATTGGGATTATTGATCCTATTTTTAAATATTGCTGCGGTGCCTTGCTGCGGGTCCACTTGAGTTCGTTGATTTCGGGCAGTACTCTTGAGCACGATTGAGCTTCGGGGGACTGAAAATGAATCAAACAGGGTACGTCTTTCCACCACCACCGGGAGAAATTCACCAGCTGGATGAAAACGGGATGACTGCGCTGATGAGGGCTTCAGAAGCAGGGAACCTTCAGGAGGTCGAGCGTTTGCTAGCTCGTAAAGCCGAGGTGAATCAAACAGGCTCGTTCGGAAGATCGGCCCTGATCATGGCTGCCGGAGGGTCTTCTCAAAACAAAGAACGATCGACTTGTGCCAAACGGGGGCGCGAACATCTTGCAGTGATGAAGTGCTTATTGAGCCACCGAGCCGACCCGAATCATTTGGCTATCGATCATCGCAGTGCACTTTACGAAGCGACAGCTGCGTTTTCGGGGAGTAGTTTGGGCGTTCGCCTTCTGATGGAGTACGGGGCTAATCCGGATGAACCGGATATTTACGGCGCCACGCCATTGATGATAGCTGCAACCGATGGATATCTAGAGATTGTTCAACTTCTTCTCAATGCGGGAGTCTACGTAAACGCGCAGATGACCCCAACAGATACTGAAGATTTCGTTCAAGCAGAGTATCGGTATTCAGCCCTTTTATGTGCATCCCATAATGGTTACACACAAACGGTTAAAGAACTTCTAAAGAGCGGCGCCATTCCAGATCTCCCCGATTTTGACGGGGTCACACCGCTGACTCATGCAATTCTCAGAGGGCAGCATGGGATCGTGGAGGCCCTTTTGCAGGCTGGGGCTCGGGTGGATTACCCTTGTGTGAGAAAAAGAACTTCACTTTTTGTGGCGTCTCAAACCGAGGACGAAGAAATTGCCCATATGGTTTTTCAAAAAGCTGCGGCATTGGATGTTGATCTGGCAGAGATGCTTTGGCTGGCTGTTGAGAGAAATGATTTGAACGACGTTCGGCGCTATTTAGAAAACGGTGCTTCCCCTGATCATCATTTTGGAGGGGTTCTCGGTCTCAGCTGCCTCATTGTTGCGATTCAAAATGAAAATCCTGAGATCGTACGTGCTCTATTGGATTATGGAGCCTCACCGCATCTCCCGGATAAACGTTGGTATACTCCCGTTTTTCATGCAGCTGAAATAGGAAATCTTGGAATTCTCCGTCAGCTTTTGGAAGCAGGTGCTGACCCAAACCTACCCAATCGGTTCGGATTCTTTCCTCTGGCAGCTTCTCTAGAGCAGGGACATCCCGCGGTTTTTGAACTGCTTTGGGAAAGGGTCAGGCATCCGCAGCTTTGTCTGCGGCGGCTCTTCTTGCAGGCGGTCTCTGGCGGGGACGCGATCTGGGTCAACTTGCTTTTGAAAAAGGGGCTGAATCCGAATCGGGTCCTCAACTTTGGAAAATTTCCGCTGATTTATGCGGTTCGAAGCGGAAACTACAAAATGGTAGAAGGGATCTTAAAAGCAGGCGGCCAAGCCACCCAACAAATTTCAAAAACTTTGGGTGGCAAATACGAGCTAGGGGACACCGCCCTTCACGAAATAGCGAATCGGGGAGATTTGAAGATTGCCCACCTTCTAGTGGAAAATGGGGCCTGTCCGAATGCCCTTAACGCTGAAGGCAAGACGCCTTCCCACTATGCGGTCGAACGGGGACATCAAGGGTTGGTTAGCTTTTTTGCGCACTGCAATCAAAGGGATGCTCAAGCAACGGTCTAGGGATGTCGATAGGGAGAACGTGCTGAATTCACCCTTTCGAGAACTACCCAAAGTACTTTTTTTGACTCGACTAGCTATTCCATCTGTAATTGTCTTTCTTGTCGGCTTTCTTTTTGTCGGTGTGGCGGCTAACAGTGGGTATTTCCAGGAGAGTGGGGGCCCCGCGGTGGTGCCTTCATATTTGGATGCCTCAGTAAACGTCTATTCGAATACCTTGAAACGTTTGAAGAATCTGCCCGACTACTGCCTTTTCACAGAAAAGGCCAATGACTTTCAGCAGTCTCAATGCGCGCAGTTTTGGTCGGATATGGCCAATACAGGGTTGCTAGCCACCCTTCCGGTGGTTTTGGTGGTTCTGGCGCTATTGCTCAATCTTGAAGTACTAAAAGGTTTTTACAGCAGGATGACCCGCTCGGTTGAGAAAGGAAAAGCCGCCTTTAGTGGGAAAGTTACCACTCCACCTGAGGCTCCTGCCGATTTGTTCAGTTGGTACTTTTGTCTCCAACCCGTCATGGTTGAACTCTCGAATCATTCTCAGATGACCGTTTATTTGCCCTTATCCAGGGCGACCCCCTTGCCAGGAGAAACCCTGGCCATCTTTGATGGCGGTGAGCATTTTGGCAAGAAACGGTTTGCTGCAGTTGTCTATTCTCCCCATATTGCGGTTGTCAAAGGCGCCTGATCTTCGATATGGAATCTGAATGTCTTTCGTCCATCTTCATGTCCATACGCAATACAGCTTGCTTCAAGGGGCGATTCACATGGATTCCCTATTTGAGAGGGTCCGTGAATTAGGAATGTCAGCTATTGCAGTGACGGACATGCACAACCTTTTCGGGGCGATCGATTTCTATCAATCTGCAAAAAAACTCGGAGTGAAACCGATCCTGGGTTGTGAAGTGATTTATTGCCCAAACGGGACGACTGGATTGGTGCCTGGAGCACCTCCACCTCGGTTTCATCACCTGACGCTTTTGTGTAAAGACTTGCATGGGTACCAAAACCTTTGCCAGATGGTCACTCGTTCTTACAAAGACGCTCAACCGCCTCAAAAAGGGCAAGCTTCTTTGCCTCGCGCTTATTTAGATCGACAAATGCTGGACCAGTGGGGGAATGGGCTGATTGTTTTGTCAGGCTGCCTCAGGGGCGAGCTAGCCTATCACGCGTTGATGGGAGAAGAGGGCGAGGGTGTTGAGACCCTTCTTTGGTTTAAGAAGAGGTTTGGTGAAGATTTTTTTCTCGAACTTCAAGATACTCCGCTTCCTGAACAGCAACAAATCAATGAAACTCTGAATCGCTGGGGCGAGCGCTACGGCATCGGTGTGGTTGCTACGAGTGATTGCCATTACCTAACGCCTGAAGATGCCGAGGCTCACGAGGTTTTACAGTGTATAGAACGAGGCAAGAATCTAGACTTTGATCGTCCTAAGAGCCTTGTTCCTTCAGAGTTTTACATCAAAACTGAAGAAGAAATGAGAGCTCGGTTTGAACGCTTTCCGGGTGCTTGTGATGCTACCCAACTGATTGCCGACCGCTGCAATTTAGAATTTCGATTTAAGGATGAAAAAGGCAGGGCGATTTACCATCTGCCGAAATTTCGTCCGGCTGAACTTTCTCAAACTGACGAAGAGACCTTCGACGTAGAAGAGTATTTTAAACAGCAGGCTCGTAAAGGACTGTTGGAACGATTTGAGGAGTCTGGCTTTGCGAAAAAGAAAGCCGACCCCAATTGGCCGACCCTCGCCGAAAGCTATCACGCTCGTCTCGAGAGCGAACTAGCCATGATCCTTAAGACAGGGTTTTCGGGCTACTTTTTGATCGTTGCTGATTTTATTAATTGGGCAAAAAGGCAGGGGATTCCTGTGGGACCGGGGCGTGGCTCTGGAGCTGGGTCCTTGGTAGCTTATTCTTTAAAGATTACCGATATCGATCCTCTTCAGTTTAATCTTCTCTTTGAGCGATTTATTAATCCAGAACGTATCAGCATGCCAGACTTTGACGTCGATTTTTGTCAAGATCGTCGAGGCGAGGTAATCGATTACGTTTCGCGCAGGTATGGTGCGGAGAACGTAGCTCAAATTATCACCTTCGGTAAGTTACAAGCCCGAGCTGTGATCAAGGATGTGGGCCGAGTTTTAGGATTGCCGTTTGCTGAAACGGATCAGATCACCAAGCTTCTGCCGGACGAACTAGATATCACACTGGAAAAAGCCTTGGCTGTCGAGCCCCGGCTGACTGAGCGTATGGAGGCCGACCCGAGAATTGCACAGACGCTTCGCTACGCACGCGCTTTAGAAGGTCTTTACCGCAATGCTGGGATTCACGCAGCCGGCGTGATTATCACCGAAAAACCGGTCGTGACCTATTGTCCGCTTTACGTCGGTAAAGACGGTGATCTAGTTACCCAGTTTGATAAAGACTTTGCTGAAGCTATTGGTTTGGTGAAATTCGACTTTCTGGGACTCAAAACTCTGACTGTAATCGATAACGCAGTAAAGCTGGTCCGGCAGGTGGCTGAGCCTGGAGATAAAGCAGCGGAATTTTCGTTAGAAGGTTTGAATTACGAGGATCCAGCAGTTTTTGCACTCATTAGCTCGGGCGATACAGATGGAGTGTTTCAGGTAGAAAGCTCAGGAATGAAAGACCTCTGTACGCGAATGCAACCCAGCTCGCTTGAGGACCTCACCGCTATCAATGCGCTTTACCGTCCGGGACCTTTGGGCTCTGGGATGGTCGATGATTTTATTGATCGCAAACATAAAAGAAAACCTATTGTTTATGACGTGCCTGCTCTTGAGGGGATTCTTAAAGATACCTACGGTGTGATTTTGTATCAGGAACAAGTGATGCAGATTGCCCGTGAATTGGCCGGGTATTCGTTAGGACAAGCGGACCTTTTGCGTCGAGCCATGGGCAAGAAAAAGCCTGAAGAAATGGCGAAGCATAGAGAAATTTTTGTCAAAGGCGCAGTCGAAAAACAACTCCCTCAGGCCAAGGCAGAAGCAATTTTTGATTTAATGGCCAAATTTGCGGAGTACGGGTTTAATAAATCCCACTCGGCGGCTTACGGGGTTTTGACCTATCAGACGGCTTATTTAAAAACCCATTTTCTAGCAGAGTTTATGGCGGCTCTGATGACTACAGAAATGGACAATACCGACAAGATTACAAAGTACATTGCAGATGCCCGGCAGCACCAGTTGCCAGTGCTCCCGCCAGATGTGAATTTTTCTCAGAAGAAATTCAGTGTGGAATGGATTGAAAATCAAAAAGGTCAGAGGTCAAAGGGAATACGTTTTGGTTTAGAAGCGATCAAAGGGGTAGGTGGGATCGCTGTTGACAC
>JACPOE010000053.1:0-10140 GCA_016185105.1 Bdellovibrio sp. | reverse complement strand
GGTGGGATCGCTGTTGACACCATTTTGGAAGCTCGCAATTCCGGTCGATTTGAAAGTGCCTTAGATTTTTGCAAAAGGGTCTCCACCCGAAAAGCGAATAAGAAGGTTCTCGAGTCTCTTTGTTTGGCCGGAGCATTGGACTCAATTGCAGAAGTGAACCGGGCAAGTCTTTTTGCTTCTCTAGAAGCGCTCTTGGAACATGCGGGGGATGAGCAGGCGGAAAAGGAGCTGGGTCAGTCTTCTCTTTTTGATTCTTTTTCCTCTGATGAAATTAAGCTGATTACTCCGATCGGTGCCCTTTTTAAACAAGAGGCTGACTGGCCTTCTTCAAAAAAACTTTCGTTGGAAAAAGAGGTTGTCGGATTTTATATTTCTGGGCACCCGATGGACACCTGGCAAAAAATTTGTGAGCAATGGTTGGGATGGAGTACCGAGCGGCTTAAAACTGTGGCCCAGGAAAAACAGGCGAAAAAAGCAGCAGCACCGGCGACTCAGGATATGGGCTGGGGAGAACCTTACGGTCAGAATCGATTTCGGGCACCCAAAACAGAGATTCGAATTGGCGGACTTCTCTCCTCCATTCGCGAGGTCACGACGAAAAAGGGCGCGAAAATGGCCTTTGGGTTGTTGGAAGACCTCAAAGGTAAAGTGGAAGTCGTTTTTTTCCCTGACGCCTATACTGCTGTGGCTGAAATTTTAAAAAGAGCGGTTGTAGAGGCAGAACCGATTATCGTAACAGGCGAAGTTGAATTTGGAGACGAAGCTCCCAAAGTTTTGGTTAAGTCCCTTGAATGGGCTACAGAAGCTCATCGCGGAAAAGTTCAAAGTTTAGTCATTCAATTGAATCCTTCGGAGATTACGCCGGACCAGTTGCGTGAATTAAAAAAACAATTGCTACAGTGGCGCGGTAAATGCCCAGTGAGAATTGACTTTGCAGATCCTACCTTTAAAACCAAACTGAATCTTCCGAAGACCCTCTGCGTTTCGCCCACTCCCCAGGCGATTCAAGCGATTAACCGAGTTTTTAACCAGGATGTTGTAAATCTAGTCTAATCTAGCGAAATAGGGGCAGCCTTTCAAAATCGCTGGACTGGCTTCGGTTTGCGTAATATATGCCGCAGCATATGCGCTCATTTCTCGTTTTTGTTGGGGTTTTATTGAGTCTAGAGTTGGCCTCTTTTGCAGGGTCGTCGACCTGCCCCTTTACAAAGCAACAACTCGATTCGAAACCCGAAATGACGCCGCAGGAAGTGAGCGAAAAGAAAGATCTGTTTATTTATCACGGGCTTGTTTATGAAATCAAAATCAAATCTGAGGGTGGGCTCATCCCTAATAGTCATGAGTCCGTACTCGCAAAGAAGAAAAACTTGGGTTCCATCCTTACCGATGAGGATGTTAATTTTCATCCGAATCTAGCTCTTGCACGGTACCTTCAAAATTTTGATCATGTAGTTGGAAGGTTGGTTCCCTGAATTCGTTAACGCAAGTTTTTTTCGGCGTTGATAAGTGAACTGCGACCCGAGGTTGGAAACCAACCTTTGGCTCCAAAACAAAGGCAAATTTTTAAGCGAATGAACAGCTTGATTTTCGGAGATGCTGTGGAGGTCATCGAAATACTAGGACCCTCCCAGGGATGGACCATAAGCCAACAGGACAAAGAGAGCTAAAAGGATGGGTTGAATCGCTGACTTGAGCTGTTTCATGGCTAGGCGTTTTTCCCGATCAGTAATGCTGTAATTTGAGTGGAATACTGCTTTTGTACTATTGTACTAGAATATTATCGATTTGGGAGAGTTGAGAATGTGCTCAGGCATGGTAGTCTAAAAGACTATGGCACTTCACGCACGAAAGGGAATCTTTGGGCTTGTCGCAGTTTTAGCCTTTTTGGTTGGAGTTCGAGCAGGGGCTGTTCTGTTGACTCCGGAACAAGAGGCTGACAAAAAGAAGGTCGCTGAATTTCAAAAGAACCTTGAACCGCTAGATCCTTGGCAAAGAAAAATTTTTCAAGAGGAAGTCATTCCGCAGTTCCAAAAGTTTTTCACGACTGGAACTGGACCTGTGACCTTGAATGAAGAGCGGATTCGACAGTATCTGACCTTTTACGGGCCCAAGGCTACTCAAGCTAAAGATCCGAAGTTTCTGCTGTATTTAGGCTGGGACGATACTTGCGAAAAATGTCGATCGGCGGAACGCATCATTCGACCCCTGGTTCGCGGACGTGTCACTCGACGAGGATTTCAGCCAGCATGGGTGGAGAGATCCGAAGTGGACGTTCCACTCACTGAAAGTCCGGAGAAACTGGATCACAAGTTGGTCGAGCAAATGGGGTTGACCGAAGCTGTTGGAGCTTTGTCCGTTCAGTGGGGGCCCGCAGAAAAGCTAGGGGTCAAGCCACCCCCGGTAGTTTCAGATGACCCCGAAGCCGAGGCCCCTAATTCCTCGGAGGGCTCGCAAACCGTACCGATGGCTCTTCGGGTGAGTCTGCGTCTTGGCGAAAGGACCTTGAACAAAGCGAAAGTGGTTCAGGAGTCTGAAAAATTTGAGAGTGAAACTGCGGGCTTTTTGAATGATTTTTTTGTCGAGCTTGCCTTGAGCCCCAGGGGGTCTTCAGCTGCGACCGCAGCTGGTGAAAAGACCAATAGCCAGGCTGCCGACCTCCCTGCCGGAACCAGTGAGGTTGCGGTGCGCATCACCGGAGTGCGAGACTTTATTCAACTTGTCCGGATAAAGAACCAATTTCAAAATCAAATCAAAGACGTACTGAGCGTAGCAGAACGCAAAATTTCCAAGTCTCAAATCACTTTGGCCATCAGGGCTAAGTTGGCCGAGCCACAGCTGATTCAGCAAATAGAGACCTTAGCTTTAGATCCGGAACACGACAAAGGCCTAAAAAAGGAAATTGAAAGATGAAAAAAATTCTTTGGATTTGGGTGATTTCAGGATTGGTTTTTTGCGCCTGCACTCGTTCTCCCGCATTTCGTCGAGAAGATGACTTTGGTCCTGAGTCCTCTGCTGGAAGCGCAACTGGGGGGAGCGGTTCCGCCTACTACAATCGTTCGGAGGGTGGGCATAACGACCCAGTGAGTCTAAAAAAACGAGTGGTCATTCTTGATTTTTGGAACGACTCGCCATCGAAGCAATTCAATTTTGGGGGCTATCTTGCGGATGAACTCAAAAGGAATTTGAGCCTCACTCAAAAGGTTGTCTTACCAGATCAAGAAATTCGAAGTGGAATGGTGACTGAAGATTTTCTTCAGGGCGATAAAGTCAGAGTGGCACAGCTGATGGTCGAGGGGCGTCGCTTGGGCGTTGCATTAGTGGTTATTGGCAAAATTACAAAAATCACCTTTCGCCAAAAAGGAGATGATGTAGGCTTGCTCAGATCGAAGAAATCTACAGCCGCCATTGAAGTTGAAGCTAAGTTTTTTGATGTTCAGGGTGGACGCGAGATTATGGCCGTGACTCGGCGGGGCAATGCCTTGGTCAGCAATCTGATAGCTACGGATGAGAGTGGCGTGGAAGATTCTCCTTTTCGAATTGAGCTGATTCAGTCTGCCCTCCGGGAAACGGCCCCCGATCTAACTCAGGATATTTTAAGGTCCTTGGATAAGATCAACTGGCAGGGAAGAATTGCCAAAGCGATCGGGCCTAAGATTTATATCAGTGCAGGGAAGGCCTCTGGGCTGGTTAAGGGTGATATTCTCAAAGTGATGACCAGCGGAGAAGATATCTTTGATCCCCTGTCCAATGCCTATTTAGGAAGGTCCCAGGGCAAATTGAAGGGAACTCTTGAGATTGTTGATTTTATGGGTTTGGATGGAGCGGTAACTGAAACCCATACCGGGGGCGGATTTAAAGAAGGCGATATTGTCGAACTCTATTGAAGTTGAAGTACGCAGGAATTGCCAACAGCCTTGGACTTATGAGGATTTAGACTCTTATCAGCGGACGATCTTGGAAGAGGTTCTTCAGGGAAAACCGGGGCGGCTTTTGCTTTCCGAGGTTGCACCCGTGATTACCTACGGGCGCAGGACCCCCACGTCCGACCATGACTTCGGTGGATCTGTTCCTCGTTACCCGGTGGATCGCGGCGGCTTAGCTACCTATCATGGGCCGGGGCAGTGGGTGCTGTTTCCGGTAGAAAACCTGACTAAATTGACTGGAGATTCTAGGGGCGTTCGCAAAGGGGTCAACCTTCTTTTAAACACGGCCCTGGAAGTAGGGCGCTTATACGATCCCACCGCCGAGATTCGCCAGGGCAGTGAGCTTGGAGTCTGGACCTCTCGCGGAAAATTTGCGGCCGTGGGAATTCATATTCAAAAGGGAGTTCTCCTGCACGGCCTCTCTTTGAATGGCTACCGAACTGCTACCAGCTTTCACGGTCTCAGGCCCTGCGGCTTGGATGCTCCAGTCGACTTTCTCTTAGAACGGATTGAAAAGCATGCAGACGCTCTTGAGGCAGAGTTTTTAAGGCTAGGTGAGGAGCTCGTTCGAGTTTTTTTAAAACGAATGAGGGCCCCTATTGACCTCTGATCAGACCGAGGCTATAAACCAGTCTCTTGAAAATTTTCATGTTGGCTCGTAGCTCAGCGGGAGAGCACTACCTTGACACGGTAGGGGTCGCTGGTTCAATCCCAGTCGAGCCAACCATTTCAAGTTCGGGTTCTTCTCGATTCAAGCACTTACGATTTTCTAACAGCTAGTTTATTTTTCTACCACCAAGCGCTGATGACCTCTGTTTTTTTAATAACGTAGGTTGTTTTGCTTTAAACTATGAATTACTAGCATCTGCCATGTCTTTCCAAAAAACCTTGGTTTTTATCCTACTCATAACGTTTTCCGTTTCAAATTTTGCTCTGGCTGGAAAATGCGGGCCAAAACGTCCAAGACCCGACGAAGATAACGGGAGTGAACTAGAGCGAAAAAGACACGACAACCACGACGATGGTGAGATTGCTCCAATGTGTCTTGAGGATGATGTTGAAACAGATCCATCTCCTATTCAAGCCCCTATAGAGAGTCTCACGCTGGGTACTGTAGTATGCGGGCCAATAGGTTGGCTTCAAAGAGACCTCATGAGATTGATTTTTAAAATGTTGGACCATCAAGACTTGGTTAGCGTTACGAGCGTTTGTAGAGCTTTCCGGAAGGAAGCATATGAAGTGGATAGGCAACGTTGGTACCAGAAAATTTCGGAGGCGGATGAGGAGTGCAGAATAGACCTGTGGATCAGTGCTGCAGAGGTCGGCAATGTTGAAGCGCTCACTCGGCTCCTGGATTTAGATCGAGAACTTCCATTGGTGATTAGAATTCCTGACAAAAGGCCGGCACTACATTTGGCTGCTGATGGTTTGCACATGGCTGCCATTGAGGGAAAGGATGAGGCTTTCAGGGAATTGCTACAGGCTGATCCTGACGGGCTCGGTGAAAACAATCATGAGATCCCGAAGGACTAAAAGTAGAGAATGATCGGGGAAGAACTCAGATCAAAGCATCGGTCGATTGGCAGTCCACCTTGAAAAATTCGAAATGCATTCTATCCACAAAAAGTACATATTTAAATCGATTAAGAATATTACAATCTCAGACCCAGAGCTTCTCGTTAGATTTGCATCAAAGATTGATCCTAGTTATCACTTTGGTACTCGAGGAGAGGTTGAGGATTACGAAGCGATGGTGTCGCGCAGTATTCGGTCTCTCGTCCGCGATAACCCAGAAGCTTTCAAAGCTATTTCCGGTGAGCTCCCTAGATTGAAATACCTTGCTCCAATTTTGAAAGAGGCGATGCTCGATCGTCAAGATCCGGCAGAAGTCGACTCTCTACTGAAAATTGGATTTCCCGTGTATTTTGATGATTTCTCAATCGCTAGGCGCGAAGATATTGAAATTGAAGGCTATAAAGGAGTGATCGATTGGGCTGTTAAGAACTCTCATTACCAAGTTCTTGAAACCCACCTACAAAATTATCGATTGAGATACGATCAGCTCATCCAAGAAGATATTCCAGATAATGAAAAGGGTCGGATGATCTTTGATGGCGGCCAGGCCCGAGGTACTGGAGCCAGGGATGTTGAGTTTACACGGGATCGATTTGTTTCTTTTCATCTGGCTTTTCAAAAAAAGAATCTGAATGCCATGAGACTATTCGTTCGATATGCGCCTGACGAGGTCCTTGTGCATTACTTCACGCCGCTATTGTCGTTGGTAGCGACGACGGATTCGCCGGATGATAAGAAGTTTTTTTCTGACCTTTTCGAAGATCAAGGTACAAGAGACAAAGTTAAGAAAGCGTACGAAAGGCTAATGGCAGATGTTCCTTCATATCTTGAAGCATGGAGAATGATGTTAAGGAAAACAAGCCAGTTTGGGCTACGCCTCTTAGGAAAGGTTTAGTTCTCCGATAGGTTCACTCGATGATTTTTTTTGCGCGTAAGGGGTTTTGCATCTGAACGCCGTGAACCAGATCAATCCCGGCTGCGAGAGCGGCAGCTACATGAACTGCTTCGTGCATTTGCTCAGGGGGGGGCGCCGGTTTCAGCGCACTGACCGGTGTAAGCCTCAATGCAATAGGGACACTGCTTGGAATGGGCTACAGCAAGTCCGATGAGGGATTTCTCTCGCCGAGTCAAGGCGCCCTCTGAACTTGTAGCGGCCAAGTAATAGTCAAAAAACTTTTCCATCAAAGGAGCAGCAAATTTTCCCATATCGGCAAAACGCCCAAGGTCCTTAGGATTATAGATAGTGGGCGGGTCCGGTTGATTTTGTTGCACACGAGGGAGCATGATTCGCAAAAGGGCTCCAAGGATCAATTGGTCTGAGATCGCATCCCATTTTTGCTCCATGCAATGTTAACGCGCCAAAGGCAAACTCGATTGGGCGACCTTTCTTGGGGAAGACCCAATGCTTACCTTTTACTTCTGTGTGACAACAGTAGACGGGGTTTCCTTATCCGCCCTGAGAGGCAAGAGTCCACCTAAGTGTCTTTGCACGTTGGGGCACGATGATCGACATTCGGGTTCTTCCCGATTCAAGGTGGGTTCATCACCAAACGCAACTCACTACAGACATTTAGAAGCTTCAGCCGGTTCTTACGTAATTCGATTTTAAATTGTTTCAATTTAAGTAGTTAGGGAACTATGAGTTCATTAGGTGTACAGGGGTTCTCCTGCTTCCCTTACTTTATGGTGTACTAGTGCTCATATTTACATGTATAATGAGCGTGTGGTCAACAGATTAATTTCCTCCCCCATTTTGAATAGCAAAAAGTCCATTCTCCTTTTGGGTCCAAGGCAGGCCGGAAAGTCGACGTTGATTCAATCCCTGAATCCCGACCTAACGATTCAGTTGGCTGATCAGATGGAGTTTTTTACTTTTTCTGCGAATCCGAATGAGCTGAGAACGAGAATTGAGACTGAAAATCCAAGAACGGTTTTCATTGATGAGGTCCAACGCTTACCAGGGATTCTAAATACCGTACAAAGCTTGCTCGACACTCCTCAAGCCAAAAAAAGGGGCCTCAAATTCTATCTTACCGGATCGAGCGCCAGAAAGCTGAAAAGAGGAGGGGCAAATCTCTTGCCTGGTCGAGTGCTCAATTTTCATTTGGGGCCGCTTGTAAGCAGTGAAATCAAATACCATGCGGATACAGACAAACTTCTTAGTAAGGGAGGCCTTCCCGAGGTTTATTTAGAAAAAGATGAAAAACTCTCACAACACCTCCTACGAAGCTACGTAAGTAACTACATTCAGGAAGAGATCAAAGCTGAGGCATTGGTTCGAAACCTGGAGGCATTTACTAGGTTCACTCAAGTAGCAATTCAACAAGCTGGTCTTTTTATTGACTATTCTAAGATGGCTAAGCAAGCGAAGGTTTCCCGCCACAGCCTAGACCGGTTTTATGAGATTTTTGAAGACACTTTGATTGGGCAAAGGGTTTGGCCGTTTGAGCCCTGTTTGGAAAAAGCTGATCTCATCAAGCATCCTAAGTTCTATCTATTTGACAACGGTGTGTTCAATGCTGTGATGGGAAACTTTAAAGTGTCTCCCGATCGCCTTGGCATACTGGCAGAGCAACTGATCTTCACCCAGATTCTCCACTCCAGCTGGGCGTCTCTTAAGGATGTGAAGATTTCTACTTTTAGAACAAGGGGAGGATTGGAGGTTGATTTTATCGTAGAATTGGATGGAATTGTTTTTGGGATCGAGGTTAAAGGCTCCTCGGATATTCAGGACCACGATGCCAGGTCTCTAGTTCAGTTCAAAGACTATTACCCGAAGTGTCAGGAAACCTGGGTCCTCCATATGGGTAGCAAAAGTAGAAAAATTGGAAATGTTTGGGCCCATCCTTGGCAAGTGGGCCTCCAGAAAATGGGAATCTAGTGCCATAGTAAGGACGTCTGAACCTTTTCACCTGGGTGTGAAGAAGCTTGCAACGTAGGTTTCAAAACATAATCGAATTTGACTGGTTTCTCTTTTGACGCTAGGTCTGTTCTCTGTGGAGTAGTGCATCATGACGTTTTTTCAGAAACCCGAAGCTTTTTTTCTAAATGTAATTTTCATTGTGACGGGTCTTGCGGGGTGTTCCGGTTCGGCAGGGGGGGCAGGAAACAGTACTGAGTCCTCACCCCAGGCCTCAACGAAGAGCCCAGAGCAGTCTGAGCTTAAAGAGTCGGAAGCTGAAAAATCCAAGGACAAGGACAAAGAAAAGAAAAAGACAAAGGTAGGTAAAGGCTCGCACGAGGAGGGGGGAAGTTCTCCCCGAGCCAAAGAACGGCGCTTTCGTCATCGGCGGGGAAAGTCGGATGGGCATCAGCCGGCTTCCTCCGGCATCGAAGAGGAATTTGAAAAATCCTCAACAGAAATCCCTCCTTTTCGTGAGAAGACTCAACCTAAACAGCCAGAGACTCCTTCGCCGAAAGCCAAGCCAGCAGAGAGCCCTAAAACGCCGAGCCCGGCAGGCGAGAAAAATTTTAAGAAAGCATTTCCAGCCGGAGCAAAACGAAGTTGGAAGACCTTGGACTCGTTTTCCAAAATCAGTCGTGCCTTGGCAAATGTGCTTTTGGAAATATTGTCCACGGAGAAAACCTATCGGGATCAACTCAGCCATCTGGTAGCGTTTAGAAAGCACCTTGCTCATACGCGAGGCGCGGTCGGCGGTGGCCTGAAAAAGAGCCTTCAAGAGCTTGAAGATCTACTGATTTCTCTGAAGGCCGAAGCTTTCTGGGACCTTTCTTCGAAATTCATCCAGGAAATTGAGCGAGAGGAAGGCGGACTCAGAAAAAATCTCGATAACGGGGAGGGGTTCGAGGGAGGCTCTCTGACCGGCGCTGTTGAAAGCTATTGCCGAGCTTTCACAGTCTTTGTGGACCAAATTGGAGATCAGTATAAAACCAGTCTGCATGCCGCCCACAGGATCAATGAAGTTCTGTTAAAAACCGCAAGCTTGGACGACAAAGATGAGTTCAAACGCTCTTTAGGCTATCTTTTAGGCGCAAGTCCTATGACGAATGCAGCGGGGCTTCAAATGGCGTCCATGGTGATCTATCAAAGGTTCCCTAGATACAATCTGCTTCTTACAGACGTTTTAAAACAGTCGGGTCGCTTGGATGATAATTTTGACGCGAAGTGTGTAAGCGACGTCAGGGTCCGAATTGACCATTTAATTAAGCAGTCCATGACGGATCTGCCCCGTTCCACCGGACTCTAAGTTTTGAAACCGAGTTCATGACTCAGAGTGGTATTTTTAGGTCGATCGGTTAAATAAAAATCGAATAAAAACCGATATTTCCTTAGAACCTATGAAAAAGCTTAGCTCACTGCGTTTTCGAACTCAGTTTTGGTTAATCCAGCTCCCAGTGATCCTATTTTTTACTTTTTGCTTTTGGGTAACCGAGCGCGGAGTGATGGGGCGGCTCGAAAATAGGATTATCAGAGAAGACATTTTTCCTTCACTTAGTCGGATCACCAATATTTGGACGGACTTGAAATTCAAAGTTCGGGGGCCCCAGCCGTTTAAAAACAAAATTGTAGTAGTCGAAGTCGACTCTCAATCGCTGGAAGCGCTGGGAAGGTGGCCCTGGCATCGCGATGTCACTGCACATGTGATTTCACGGGCCTTTGAGCAAGGGGCTAAGGTCGTTG
>JACPOE010000052.1 GCA_016185105.1 Bdellovibrio sp. | reverse complement strand
GGGAGGTCGCACACAGGTTTTAAAAGAAAGAGTTCCTTAACTGCACCTGAAAGAATGTAATCTGTCGCATCCTTTGAGTCCGGCAATTCCGCCAAACGAGAAAGAAGATGTCTTGCCGCATTGGGAACTTCTTGAGTCCCTTCAAGACAAGAAATAGGCCGATTGAATTTCTTTACCGCATCGAGCATCGGTTCCAAAAGAACAGGCTTACCAGCCCCCGCCTTGGCAGGAGAGGTCGTATTGTTCAGAACAAAAACCATCCCATCTAGCTTATCCTGAATCTCCTTTGCATTTTTTCCCAAAAGATCGTCAGCAAGGGTGAAGGCGTCCCCATTCAAAATCGTTCCAATCACATCATCGCTCAAAGCACGGTCAGGATGAGCGGCATCACAGGCGTACGTGTGGGTGTCCTGATAAAAAGTGTGCATGCCCTTGACAATAGTCGCGAGCGAAAAGGTCTTCCCCTGCACTACTTTTCCTACCTGCTTTTGAAAAGCATGGAAGGCAGGAGCCGATGCTAGATTCAACCCAAAGCCCAGCGCTTCGGCAACAAAAGCTGCATCAAACTGAGTGCCAATCAATTCAAATGCCTTTAAAAGATCCTCTTCAGGCTTAACCTTCCCAGCATTTCGTAACGTAGTTGAAGACGTAGTATTGTAGCTATCATGAAGGACAGCTAACGAACTGATGATGAGATCCTTGCGCAGAAGTTCCGCAAGATGGGCAAATGTTTTATCTAAGTAGTTATGCTTTGTGAGGGACTTAACGGACTCTTGAATCCGAAACAGAGTATCGGGGTCCTTTAGGACGGTCGTGTTCAAATGGTCTGTAAGAAGCTGAAGATCACTGTCTGAAAGCTTGGCGAAAAGCTGATGAATTGGCTCGAGACCACCGTACGCATTCAAGCACGAAACGAGCCCCCTCAACGATTTTGCATCGAGCTGAGCAGAATTCACCTGGCACTCCGAATTGATGCGTCGGTACCGGTGAGTTTTAAGAACGTCGTCGTCCTTAGACTTATTGAGCGAGCAACCCGCAAGAGTGCTCATTACTATCAGAATAAAACAGCCGGTGAAGAAACGACTGTCCCATCTGGACTTCGCCTTTAAGCTAATTTTTTCAATCAAGAACATTCCCTCAAATATTCCTAACAACTGCCCTGTCCTAGCTAACAGAGAAGGCAGCTCGAGTCAAACCAGCTAACCCACTGAAACTTCAAGGGAAAAAAATTAATATAAAACTCACTTGATGATTTCCCGGAGTACGTTCACATTGGAAGTACCGTGTATAAAAAAATACCTTTTCTCTTGTCAGGCCGCACTCTTAGCCCTTGGACGGTCCTTCTTCGTAGTGCCCTTATTTGCTTTTTCCTGGGAGCGCTTGTTTTTGCACTCTCATTAAAAAGGATAGAAAGACTGCCCCTGAGCCAGGATAACCTAGAATTCAATCAGCACAAAGCCTACGAGAAGATGAGCTTTCTATCCAAAAAATTTCCCAACCGCGTGACCTGGAGCCCGGCCCGCATAAAAGCTGGAAATTGGCTGAAATCGGAACTTGCTGCGCTAGGTTACACACCGAGAAGCCTTCGCTTCACCGAGGTTATTGCTGGAAAACATTACACAAATTTAGAAAATATCTACGTAGAAAAACGAGGCTCCAAACACCCAGATGAGATTATCGCTGTTGTCGCCCACTACGATATTACCGATACCACGGTCGAAGGGGCGATGGATGATGGATCCGGAGTCGGATTAGTACTCGAGCTTGCTCGGGTATTCGCAAAGCAGGAGACCGATCGAACTCTGCTGTTTTTATTAACGGACAGCGAAGAATTTGGCGCCTTTTGGGGTGCCCGCGCCTTCGCTCAAAGGTATGAAAATTCTGATCGGATTATTGCAGCATTAAATTTCGACTTTGTGACTCCCGAAAAACAGACCAAAATTCTAACTTTGTGTGATGGCCTCAAAACTGGATTCACCCCTCTTTGGCTTCGAGAAATGGCGTTGGACTCGATTCGTTCCGTTGGAACTGTAGAAGCACTTGATTTGAGCGGCCTAGAGGAGTTTGTGATCAGAGCCATGCAGATCCCACCGGCTGACCACGGCGCCCTCTTGGCCGAAGGAATCCCAGCTTTTAATTGGGTAGGCCAAACTGACAACTTTGCGCACATCATGAGTCATTACCATCACACGCCGTACGATGTTGCCGAAGCCCTACGTCCCGAATCGTTCGGAGATTTTGGATTAAGTGCCGAACGGTTAATTCGTTCGATCAATAGCCTGTCTAAAATCCCTACAAACTTCAGAGACTCATTTTATTGGAAAGTTAGCGAGAACTTTTACATCCCCGGCCTGTCGGCACTTTTTCTACAGATTCTGTTTTTCATTCCGTTCTTGGCTTATAGCACCACCAAGTTCAGTAGAACTCTACACTCAGCACCGAAAATCCGAGTTTTAGAGGTAATTGCCAACGAAATGAAATTTGTTGGAATTCTGCTTGGGTCTCTCCTTTTAGGTTACGGAATCATCCTTCTTCTTCCAGCGTTTCATATTATTACGGCCTATGAAAACTTCCCGGCCACCCAAAAGTCTCTGCTGCTCTATACACCAAACTTTATCGCCATCCTGCTGGTTTGCGTGGCAATCATCGGAGTGTACTGGATTTTCAGGCGGACCTTCTCTGAAAAGTCGGAAATCGAACAGGACTTGGGTTCCAAGGCTTTAGCTGGACACGCCGAGATTCGTCATGCACTTTTAGCTACACTGCTGACGCTGGTCATTTTTTTGGCCTTCCTTAAAAATAGCTATCTCGCTGTACTCCTGCTGCTGCCCCCAGCCTATTTTTGGACGGCCATTCGTAATCGCAAACGACCAGAAGATCGGCTGCTGAACGTTTTGTTACTCGTTGGTGGCTCGATTACCTTTGTGGCACTTGCTGTATTGATGAGCACGGTTTTTCATGTGGGAGTCTTCTACTGGTATATTTTTCTCGCTGCGGCATATGGCTTGATTTCGGCCTACACCGTAGTTTTGTTTTTCACAGTCATTACAGTGATGATTCGTCTTTTCAAATCCTTCGTGTTATAGAACCCTCGCCCAAATCGGGTGGGGGTAATTATTCATGACACAGACTCAGAAAAGAATTGAGAAAGCACGAGAAAAGGTCCTTAAGATTTTCAACCAAGCAAAGGACTCATTAAAAATCTTGCAGGAAATTGAAAAAGAGACCTTAACGAAAGCTAAATCCTTCGTTCCGGATCTCGAGGAGCAAAAGAAGCTCACTAACGCAAAAATTCTAGCGGGTCTCAAAAGAATGGGTGTTGCCACACAGGATGAAATCCTTACGCTGAGCACCAAAATCAAGGCTCTAGAAGCTCACACAAAAAATACAAAACCCAGGACTACCTCTAAGTCAGCATCAAAAGGGTGAGTCAAATTTCACTCGTTTCTTAAAATTCAAGGTAGAATTTAAATAGGGTAGAAACCCAACGAAACCCGTTCTTTTGGGGCGAGGGTTCTTGTTTTGTCTGCGGGGGAAAATGCAGCACATTGAACTTAAAGGAAGTTCAGTAAAAAAATTTGTCCCTTGGCTGGTTGCTGTCGCTTTCTTTATGGAAGCGCTCGACACAACCATCCTCAATACTGCTGTCCCCGTCATCGCTAAGGCGCTTGATGTCCCGCCCCTGAGCATGAAATCAGTTCTAAGCAGCTACACCCTAAGTTTGGCCGTTTTTATTCCAATAAGCAGTTGGATGGCAGATCGCTTTGGTACCCGGCGAGTTTTTGCGAGCGCGATTGGAATATTTACTCTAGGTTCCCTTCTTTGCGGACTATCTCATTCAATCCATTTCCTAGTCTTTTGCAGACTCCTCCAGGGTTTCGGTGGTGCAATGATGGTCCCTGTTGGAAGGCTCACCCTGGTCCGCACTTTTCCAAAGTCAGAGCTGGTACAAAGTATGACCTTTGTAGCAATTCCCGCGCTCATCGGCCCAATGCTAGGTCCTCTGGTAGGAGGTTTAATCGTCGCTTATTCGCATTGGAGGTTGATATTTTTTGTAAATGTTCCTATCGGACTTTTGGGCCTTTTTTTAATTGAACGGTTTCTACCTGACTATCGTACGGCCAGAACGGACCGATTCGACTTTGCCGGGATGATTCTCTTTGGTGCTGGAATTGCTCTGCTATCCTATGTTTTGGAAGTCTTCGGCGAGCACACTTTGGATTCCAACACCGTCTTGCTCATTCTAGGAGTAGGCGTCTTTTTTCTAGCAGCCTATATGGTCCATGCTCAAACAATCGCACGCCCCCTGCTGAGATTGGAACTCCTCAGAATTCGAACCTTGCAGGCAGCCGTAGGTGGAAATTTTTTCACCCGCTTAGGAGCAGGCGGAATGCCCTTTCTCCTAGCATTGCTTTATCAAGTGGGACTTGGCCTAGGCCCTGTTCAGTCTGGTTTGCTGATTTTGCCCCAACCGGTGGCCGCTCTC
Organism: Bdellovibrio sp.; assembly: GCA_016185105.1. GTDB lineage: Bacteria > Bdellovibrionota > UBA1018 > UBA1018 > UBA1018 > JACPOE01. Next base: position 21,634 of record JACPOE010000052.1, on the reverse strand, counting down.
CTTTTCCGGTTTTGGGTCCCCCAGGTGCTCCATTTTTTTGGCTATAGAACCCTGCTACTCATTAATACCGTTTTTATCGGCGTGTTCATCATGCTCTTTTCCCTAGTTACCCCTTCGACCTCGATCTTCTCAATAATCGCACTTGCTGGAGGTTTTGGAATCTTCTCGTCGATGCAGTACACCTGTATGAACACACTCGGTTACGCAGATGTCCTGGATGATGACGCCAGTATGGCTTCCACCATAATGAGTACAGTTCAACAGCTGGCATTGAGTTTTGGAGTGGCAGTATCATCACTGGCGGCGGCGGTTTTCCTACCAGATCGTTTCCATTCAACTCAACAGGAAATGATTCATGGAATCCACAAAGCTTTCCTTTTCCTCGGCCTAATTACGATCTTGTCCGCCGTTGGATTTTTAAAACTAAAGCCTGAGGACGGAGAAACGTTAAGCCTTCACGAGAGAAAACATGCTTAGATGAGCCGAACTCTAGAGTTCAATATCGCCACGGTCTGAACGCAAAGGCGCAATCGGAGTCCCTGGTGTATCTCGAGAAAGATTTGCAAAGAGGGTGTACTCTGGAAGCCATGCCAATCGAATCGTGTCGGTTTCACCGGCTCGGTGTTTAGCAACAATCAACTCCGCTATGCCCTTGTCCTGTGTTTCTTTATTATAAACTTCATCGCGATAAATGAAGCAGACCATGTCTGCGTCCTGTTCGATGGCTCCGCTGTTGTGACTGATAATACCATCTGCAAGCCATGACGCTGGTCCTGGGACAGTCAAATCGAATACTTCTTCTTCACCGCATGGCTCGATCGATACCACGCGGTCCCAGAATATTTCGCTTTCGCTAATTTTTTTCAAGGGATCGTCGTTCAGAATTTCCGCATATTCGCGAATGACTTCTCGCGAGGGCGCAAACCGAAAATGAGAACTTCCTCCATAGGAGGTACCTCGAATCGCGGTCATTTGCCTTTGTGAAATCCCTTGCTGCCTCATCAACGATTTCACCCTCTGAAACACAGCAACAGGTAACGTGTCGACGTTGGTATTTGACTCAATCCCTTGAAGAGCAGCCCGAAGTTTATAAGCTTGGGATACACGTGGACCAAAGGCCCCTACAAGGTCTAAAAATGCGGTTTGCGCCTCAGATCCGCGGACCCAGACCATGTGAACAATAATACGCTTTCCAGACCTAACAGTCTGAGTTCGACTCACTATGCCAAGGCGTAACAGAAGTGCCGCAACATCACTCGCCAACTTTTCACTGCAAGTTGAAAAGTGAATTCCATGGCTGCCCTTTTGCCCTGGTTTACGAACTGAAATTGTTCCATCTGTTGCCCATAGATGTTGGAGCAAAAGCCCCACTTGCCGGTTATCAAGTTGAAACACTTCTTTTGGCAAGTGTTTATCATGCGATCGTTGGCCGAAAATGCCCAAGTCTTTCAGCCACTTGTTTATTCCTTTTGGATTCCATCGATCGCCGTTCCCAGAAATGAGCAATTGGTGCCAATTTCCTCTGCCAGCATAACGTTTGACTTCGACACCAAATTCCCTTGTAGCGACACTCTTCACCAATTCACTACATTCTTCTGAGCCAGTCGTGTACCGCATAGGCTGACCCACCAAATAGCTTCCATCTCCAACCAAATGACCAAGCAGCGCGACACGTCCATCAGACCATGATCTTGTTTGCTTGGGCTCCGGAATGGCACGCGCTATTGCAATTCTGTCACCGACTTTGAACTCTCCAACACGTGTCCATCCAGTGTCCGAAAATAATCGATGTTTCTTCGTTGCACGGATTTGTCGGCCGCTAGCCAGCGATATTTTAAAGATTGGTTTCACGCCAACTGACCAAACTAAATCCGACTTTGCAGCGATAACTTTTCCATCGCCGTCCATCGCAAGAACATCTGGGTCAGTTCCCACAAGATCCCGAATAGGAACCCTGCGCCCGTCCGCAAGACAGACCAGGGTATCGCCAGTTACACACTCTCTCAGGTCCGAAAGCATGGGTCGTTTATTAGGCCGACTCTCCACTCCTCGATTCAACTGAGACAGTGCAATAATTGGGACCTTGAGTTCCTTCGCTAAGCTCTTGAGACCTCGGCTGATTTCGGAAATTTCACGCTCTCGGGAGCCGTCCCCTTTTTGGGCAGCCCGAGATCCTTTCATCAACTGAAGATAGTCGACGACAATCATATCCAAGCGCTTCTCTGTGGACATCAACCGTCGACATCGCGAACGAACATCTAAGACAGTCAGATCGCCGCTATCATCAATAAATATTTTAGATTTAGAAAGCTGGTCGGCCGCTTGGGCCAATCTCGGCCAATCCCGATCAGCCAGTCTACCTACTTTGAGTTTCTTGGATTCGACACGAGTCATCCCGGACAAAAAGCGAAAGCCCAATTCCTCTTTCGACATTTCGAGAGAAAAAATCGCGACCACTGCCTTTCCGGAAGTCGCAATACTCTGAGCCATGGAAAGAAATAAGCTCGTTTTTCCCATCGCAGGCCGCGCAGCAATAATAATGAGCTGACCCGATTTTAGACCGCTGGTGAGCCGGTCAAAATCGTTAAAGCCGGTAGCAAGCCCAATAACATCTGCGCTTTTTTGGGCCAGTTCTTCGATCGAGTGCATATTCTCGACCAAGATCTCCTGCATACTAGAAAAGGACTTGGTGAGCTTGCTATCAGAGACGTTAAAAACACGACGTTCTGCTTCATCCAAAAATGCGTCGGTGTCCTCAACCCCATCGTAGGCTTGAGACGCGATCTCAGCGGTCGTGTCAATCATTCTGCGGAGAATGGCTTTGTCCCGAACGATTCGGGCATAGTGCATGACGTTTCCGACAGCAAAAGTATCGTCGAAAAGACTAGTAAGGGTCGAAGCCCCCCCAATCCCATCAAACCAAGCCCGGTCGCGCAATGCGCTGGTCATGGTCACCAAATCGACAGGTTCACCACGCTCAGTTAGCGCGAGAGCTACACTAAAAACTTTTTGATGAGCTTCACGGTAAAAGTCCCTTGCTTCGAGACCGATCTCGAGAACCCTGTGAATGGACTCATTGTTTAATAAGATGGCGCCTAAGACAGAGCGCTCCGCCTCGGAGTGATGAGGCGGAATCCTGCCAACAATCCGATCAGAAGACGATGGGAGACGGTCCCGCTTAGTAAACGATCCAAAATCGCTCAATCCACCATCTGGGTCGTCACCCCCGAGCATTCGTTACTGCCCTTCTTTGACCACCCACACCTTAACTGTCGCTGACACTTCAGGCTCCAGCTTCACAGTAACGGGATGAACACCTAAGGACTTAATGGGCGCTTCTAAATGAACCAGGCGCTTTTCAACAGCAAAGCCGCCCTTCTTCAATGCTTCAGCGATGTCGGTAGGACTGACAGAGCCAAAGAGCTTGTCATGCTCGCCAACCCGGCGAGTAATTGTGCAGGAAAACTCTTCAAGCTTTTTAGCCATATCACGTGCAGTGGCCAATTGAGCCTGGCGCTTCTTTTCTAAAAGTTTCTTGTGATGTTCAATGGCTGCAATGTTTTTCTCACTAGCAGCGACCACGAGATTGCGGGGCAAAAGAAAGTTACGAGCGTAACCATCGGATACTTTTACCACTTCTCCGATTCTTCCTAAATTTTCTACATTTTCACGCAAAACAACCAACATGACTCACTCCTTAAATAGAACTCAAACGAGTTTCTTACGATTGCCTGAACTTAGACCTAAAGTCAAACCAGAGGTCAAAAAAGCCCAAACTTAAAACTAATGGATGCATTAAAAATACCGAGATGGAATATCCGATCATTCTCAACGCACCTTTTACACCCCAAATATCAAACAAAAATCCCAAAATGCTCAAGCCTTGGATCCCATAGATAGCCATTAAAAATACAAAAACATTTAATGCTATGTCTGACACGACCGGAACATTAACGACCAAAAAGAAACCTGATACAATGGTTGGCCAGACTAGAAACTCTGGAGCTTTCCACCTTTTTACCAAGACGCTCTCGATCCCTAACCGTTCTTTGAGAGCAATCGGACTGGCCTTGATCAAAATCACCAGATTCGCCCAGACCAACGATAAAGCCATCACCGCAAATCCAGAGGGTAATAAGACCAAAGTCTTTCGCTTCATTTCTGCAATTTCTTCAGGACTCGCCCCATTAGAAACTGATGGAGCTAGCCGGTTCATCTGATCAAAAGATTCGCTACTCAGTCGAGCCAACTCTTGAATGAGATCAACATGAAAGGCTAGGCGGTAAATCAAAAATATAAGAATAAGGCTACTAGCCATTGCCGACAGAGTAAGAACAGCCGATCTTTCAATGGTAAATCTACGATTTAAAAACTCAGGAATACACAATCCCAGAGCAGCAGTGAAGAGATACCCTATCAGAGCGGGATACCCCAAAGTAAGAAGCACCAAAGCCCCATTAGTCAATAGAGCGAACCAGGCCCACTTTCGCCCCGATCTTAAATGCAGAAACAATAGAGGGAGAGGTGAAAAAACTGAAAAAACGACGGACCCAAAAAACAAAGCACTCAAAAAAAATGGAATCACCCTAGCCCAAACGGGAGTCCTTCCCGCCAGGCCAGGGCGATTCACATCAGCTTCAAAAGAACTTTGTGCGAACTCAGTTCCCCATCGAAACATAGCCAACCAAGGCCAAATTTCTGGCCCTTTTCACAGCGGTGGTCAAATGCCGTTGATGCTGTGCGCAGTTTCCGGAAATTCTTCGGGGAACAATTTTTCCGTGTTCAGAAACGAAGGACTGCATCATTCGAATATCTTTATAATCTAAAATGAAGTCCTGATCGGAGCAAAAGCGACACACTTTCTTGCGGTGAAACCCACCGCCTCTGCGTTTATCATCGCCGTCTTTATCACCCCGCTCATCACGGTTATAACGATCTGATTTGTCTCTTGATTCTTTGAATCCCATTTTCTACCTCGGTTTTTTCTAAAATTTATTCTTCGTCAGAATCAGAAGCTACTGGAACTTCTTCGACGTCATCGTCATGCCGACGGTCATCGTAACCGCGACGTTCAGCTCTTTCTTCACGACGGGCTTCACGTTCTTCTTCACGACGTTTAGCAGCTGCTTGAACGTCTGCACGCTGTTTTTTGAAATTTCCAGAATCAAATTCTTCTGCCAAATTTACAGTCAAAAACCGCAAAACGTGATCATGCAATCTGAGGTTTCGTTCAATTTCATGAACTACGCCTGGCTTGCCAGTATAAACAACATAGGTATAGTGCCCGCGAGTTTCCTTCTCGATTGGATAAGCCAATTTCCGCTTACCCCAGTCTTCGGAGAGAACAGTCTCACCGTTAAAGCTGGTGACAATCTGTCCAACGCGCTCTTGCAAGGTTCGCAAGGCTTCGTCAGAAAGTTCTGAACGGGTAATGAAAGTAGTTTCATATCCTGAAAGAATTTCAGGATGGTTCGTTGCCATAGTAATGCTCCTTTTGAACATTGGGTTACAAACCCAAAAGCCCGATTAATTTCGAGCAAGGTTTTTGAGGGTTAATAGCACAGCATCGCAAGGTAAAACAACCTTATCTAGCGGCCTTTCCATGGGCGGAACAGGAGGAAGCGCCAAATACTGTTTCAAGCGAGCTAAAATTGTTTAATCTCAATAAGTTAGCTTATAGATCGACTGAACTAGGTTCCAAACGGGTTTGGTGTCTCTTCTCCGGACTGAGTTGAGGCCTGGGCGGTCTCTCCCTTATGACGGGCTAAGAATTGAACCACCCAAATAGATCCTTCATACATTAAAACCAGCGGCACCCCAAGAATCAGCATCGAAACTGCGTCTGGTGGTGCAAAAAGAGCAGCTACTACAGAGATGCCCATAATTGCATTGCGTCGCTGAGCACGAAGGGTGTCCGCGTCTACAATTCCCAAAAAACCAAGTAAACAGATTGCCACCGGCATCTCAAAGGCAAAACCAAACAAAAGGAGAAGCTTGAGACAAGTCCCGTAATAGGCATCTATCGTCAGAAGAGGGACGTCAGAAGGCCCGCCGTAGGAAATAAAATATTTGAATCCCACGGGGAACAAAACAAAGTAGGCGAAACCGGCGCCCAAAAGAAAAAATAAGGTAGCTGCTCCCACAAACGGGAAAACCAGCTTCTTTTCCCGAGGGAGAAGCCCCGGAGAAATAAAGCCCCAAACTTGAAAGAAATAAAAAGGTGAAAAAAAGAAAACTGATGAGTACCCAGCAATCTTAAGATGAGTCATGAAGTTTTCAAACAAACTTACAAAATACAATTTTTGCTGATCTGGAGGGAGAACATCAAAAAGGGGTTGTCTCAAGAAACCCATAATGGGTTCAGATATAAAGTAGCAAAGAATAAACCCTACAAAAAAAACCAACATGCAACGAATCGCGCGAACCCGCAATTCATCGAAGTGTTCATAAAAACTCATTCTTTTTAAAGAATTCTGTTGAGCCATACCTTTAAGGCGGTAATATTTGCTGAATCAAGGGAGATGTCAACCATGGGTTCAAACGATCAACAAACACCAACAAATCCGTCCACTAGTCCAAAAAAATCACGCCCCTGGCTGATCATCTTATTTGGAATTACCATTTCAGTGCTGGGAGCGGTCTCTGTTATCCTCTATCAGCAAAAGGACAAGACCCAGAGCAATACACCAGAGGGTCAGAAACCGTCCCTACTCAGCCAAGCTACCAATGCTGGGCAGATGCCTCCCAGCAACTCAGCCCCAGACTTGTCTGTGGATGCAAATGGACTATCTAAGCTCCGCAGATTCCCAGTTCTATATTTGTCTGGGCGTCCTTCCTAACCTGGATCACCAATACACAGTCTTTGGCCAAGTCGTAGAGGGCATGGAAGTCGTCAAGCAAATCTCAGTTGGCGATAAGATGGAAACTGTCGCAATCCAATAGAGCTACTGAAGGTCTTTTTTGAGATTATCGTTTGGAAGAATACCTGCTTCTTGCAGGGCTTTGGCCGCTCGTTCGCTTTTTGTACGTACCCATTGCTCATACAAACGAAGAATGTCTTTTTCCGTCTTGGGTGCCGTGGTTTGATCGCTAACAGCAGCCAGCACTTCGACAAACAATGCGAACCTATCCGAAAGCTCAGAATAGACCTGCCTGAGAGCGTTATCATCCATTCTAGAGGCCACTTGCTGATAGGCGGTCCCACCCATCTCAATATAGTAGTCGATATCGATACACTTTCTGCTCAGGCTGTCCTGAAAGAATCCAGCCGTATAAAGAGAAACATCTCCGACATGACGAAAAAGTAAACTTTGCTGGCGACTCGTACCCTGCTCCAGCGCTTCCTTAACCATCAAAGCCAGGGGCTCTTGGCGAGCGCTCCCATTCGAGTCGAATACATAGAGCCGGTCTGTGGTCATAAACTGATTCAATAAGTTGACCAAATAGAACTCTGTTTCAGGTTTCGTGCACAATTTCTGGCGGGATAGAGCTTGGGTGACCAGCTCTCGAAAAAAGTCTTGAGGCTGCGATACTAGGGTGATTTCCACTTTATCTCCCATCTTAACCTCTCTCTGTATTCACTTATCGGCTTGCTGAGGGTAAATAGTAAACTAAATTAAACATGTATCCAGGGACCCCTCTCCCTATAATGGTAAACGGAACTTTTATAGTGTCAAACTGGGGGATGTCGTGGACGACACAGGGGATTAGAGCTAAGCTGTCTGGGCACCATGAAAGTCCATAAGATTCGGTATATTCATCTCTGCCTTGTACTTTCTATTTTCTTTGTTTATTCGCCAGCTTCCCTAGCGGCAAAAAACACCTCTAGTCTTGACGAGTCTTCTATCAACAAAGAAATCAAAGTTCGTCTTTTGGGTGACACTTGCAACTTGGTGGGTCCTTTTAGCGAATCCACCTTGAAGACGATTCACGCCATTGGTCCGGCCCAAATAGAAATAGATGCCTTCACCCAAAATGGTAAAGATAAGGCTCGCAAGCTTCTAGAAAGTTTTCGAAGTGCAGGAAAGATACTCCAGGACCAAAGCACTAAGGCCGGACGCGCCCTAGATGATTATGTGTCCCGGCAATGCAAACGCCTCGAAGGCTTGATTGCCTATTATGAAGGAATCGACCTCTTGCAAAAAACCTCTAAAAAGGATGAGTTTTTAAAAAAGGTAACCCCATTTCTCCGAGCGCCTGACGCAGCTCTAGAAAAATTAGCGGTAGATTTAATCAAAGCTCCTCAAGGCAGTACTTCCAGAAAAGAGCTCGGAGGCCAGCTTTTTGATACCTTTTCCGGACTATTAGACGACCCTGAAAAGGAATTTCACCGTGTCATCCGGCAGCTAAAAGTTCAATACAACTGCTTCTTTGAAGCCGCCGACACTAATCCTGAAGAATGACTCCGAATCACTCCGTTAGAGTCAACTGAACATCGCCAGCTTCATCTGTAAGGGTTAAATCGTAAACTGATAAGAAAGTCTGTTCGAACTGCTTAGCAAGCGCCTCGTTCAATTCCGGTGGCGAGCCAAACTTGAACGCATCGCTCTTAGGCAAAAGGTGAAAGCATGCATCGGAAAGTGTTCGATTTTGATTTGAATCTCTAACCCAAACCAGCTTGATCTTTTTGCAACCACAGTGGGTCTTAAATCTTGTAACTTTCTAAACAACGTCAGCGACGCACGATTCCGCCGCAGAAACGGGAAGCCCGGTGAAGGTGATTTTGACGAGGTTACTTGAAAAGTCCAAAACCAGAGACAAAGGAGCAGAAAAGAACCTCTGATAAGAATCGGCGCGGTGTTTTACTTCTGGTCGGTCAGCAGTGGCCGAGTCAAACTTTAGGACCCCTTTAAACTGAGGCAGCAAGGTTGGATCATCCACCTCTTCCATTTTGGTTTTTTCCTCGCCCCCTCCTGAAGTCTGGGCTTGGGTAGAATTGGCCGGCCCCGACTGAGAACCACACCCCGCAACTCCGCCTAGGAGGACACTTAAAATAGCGACCAAAGAAGCAAATTGTCTGATCATAATGCCGAGGGAATACCTCAATCTTCTTTCAGTGTATAGACCTACTGCGTCATTGAATAGAATGCATTTTCCATGAGCGCAGTCTTAGAGTGAAAGCTATAATCTAATTGTGAAAAAAAACCGGGCTGGGGGCAAGTCCACGCATCATCTTGATCATGATCAGATTTTGAAGCTTTTTGGCCAACACATCAACCCATCTAAGGTCAGAATTCTCAAGTCAGCAGGTTTGGACTTGGTCGAAGGAAAAAGAGAAGGGCCTTACGTCTGGGATGTGTCTGGAAATCGCTTTATCGATTGCATTACTGGGGCAGGAAGTTTCAACGTCGGTAGAAGAAACCCAGAGATTATTAACGCTCTAAAAGAGGCGTTAGATGATTATGACTTAGGCGGCTTTTTGTTTTTTTCCGAAGCCAAAGTTCAACTAGCCGAAAAGCTAGCCTCGATATCGCCACAGGGATTGTTGAAGTGTGTGACTTTTGGCTGTGGAGGAGGCGAAAGCATCGATTTTGCGATTAAGCTCAGCCGAGGCTCTACTCTTCGTCCGACAGTTATCACCGCCGACCGAGGCTATCACGGGCATACGGGTTTTGCTCTATCGGGAATTGGAAGAGATGCCTATCGTAAGCCTTTCGGCCCTCTGATGCCTGAATTTATTCGTGTTCCTTACGGGGACCTGGATGCCCTGAAGAAGGTGATAAACGAAAACACCGCTTGCGTGCTGCTGGAACCGATCCAAGGCGAAGGAGGTATTATCATTCCTCCAGAGTCCTATTTTCCCGGCGTGCGAAAACTTTGCGATGAAAATGGGGCTCTTTTAATCGTAGATGAAATTCAAACTGGCTGGGGCCGCACGGGAAAACTTTTTTGCTGTGAACACTACGGTATAGTTCCAGACATTCTCTGTGTTGGAAAAAGTATGGGGGGAGGTTTGTACCCTATCACCGCAGCGCTTTACAAAGAGGAACTTCAGGACTTCATTTTTGCAAATCCATTCATCCACTTTTCTACTTTTGGAGGATCGGATTTAGGATGCAAGGTCGCGCTAGCTACAATTGATTACATCGAGAAAAATCAACTCTGGCTCAATGCCGAAAAAATGGGGATGATTTTTCAACAAGGTTTTGAAAAGCTAAAACTCCAGTACCCACAAATTCTCGCCGAGTACCGCAGAAAAGGGCTAATGATGGGCCTGCAATATGCGTCGGAGCACATGGGTCCAAGAATGAGCTTTGAGCTAGCGAAAAGAGGAGTGATCGCGGTTTTCTCCGCGAACGATCCTCGAGTCATGAGGTTCATGCCTTCCCTTGTGATCCAAAAGGAAGACGTTCTTTTTGTTCTCGATGCACTCGACAAAAGCATGGGTGCGATTTCAAAGGGAGTCTCTCATGGCTGATGCAAAGGAAGTTCTAGAAGCCTTACAGGAGTACACACGTCTTTCAAACTCTAATGCAAGACTGAAAAAGATGAACAAAGATTGGTCCAAAACCATCGAGTTTCATGCAAACGACTTAAACCTCGATTTTTTAATGAAGGTTGAAGCGGGAGTCATCCTGGAAACTCGACAGGGAAAGAGTGACTCGCCTCCCGATATCATTATCACTTCAACCAGTGAGGTGTTCTGCGACATGTTTTGGGGCGACCTCAATCCAACTCAGAAATATCTAACCGGAGAACTACAAGTTAAAGGCAGTCAGGAGGACATTATGCGCCTGGATGCCATTTCGGCCGTAATCTGGCCAGAATAGGAATAGTATGGGAGTGTTCAAAGATGCAAAGGAAGTTGAGAAAGTTTTTTCCACTTTTATTTCCCAAATCTTGGCACACCCTTTAATTGGGCCAAAACTCTCCAAGTCGAAAATGATTATTCAGTTCCAATATACTGATCCAGACTGCCAGGTCACTATCAACTTCAAGGATCCTGCACCCGAAGGGAAATACCCCCTTGTTTGGGGAGAAACTCCCTTAAAGCCAGATGTGATGTTTAGACAGTCGGCCGATTTTTCCAACCGCTTCTGGCAGGGCAAAGAAAACGTGATCGCAGCGATGGCCAAGCGGCAAGTGACTGCGCAAGGAAGTATTACGAAAGCTCTACAACTGATTCCGATCATCCGTCCTAGCTTCCGAATCTATCCAAAAGTCCTTGAGGACCTTGGGATGAAGAACCTAATCGTTGGTGGCAGTGAATCTCAGGACTGAGCTATAAAATGCAAAATAAGAAAAAGCCCATCAAAGCTGAACTCATCACTCGCCTCGAATACAAGTCCTATTTTCTCAGAAGAAAACTTCTGCAATTAACCGGTAAAATTGGTGGCGCCCACATTGGGGGAAGTTTCTCAATGATGGAAATGGTCGTCTGCCTCTACCATTCATTTCTAAAGGTAGACCCAATCAACCCCAAAAAAGCAGATCGAGACATTTTTATTCTTTCAAAGGGTCATGCAGGGGTTGGGTATTGTCTCATTCTGGCCGATTTAGGGTTTTTTCCAGAACAGGACTTGGATACTTTTAATCAAACCGGATCCAAGTTTGGGGTGCATCCGGATCACAAAGCAATCCCCGGAGTTGAAGCTAGCACCGGCTCTTTAGGTCATGGTCTTGGTCTAGCTCTGGGAATCGCACTGGCAAAAAAATTGGATGGTAAATCAGAACGTGTGGTCGCTTTGTTGAGCGATGGAGAAATGTGCGAGGGAAGCGTCTGGGAAGCACTTCTAGCGGCTCACCACTACAAGACAGGAAATCTCCTTGCCATTATTGATTACAACAAGATGTCTCAAGATGGTCCCCTTTCAGAAATCATGGAACTAGCGCCTCTTAAATTGAAGCTAGAAACTTTCGGCTGGAGAGTTCATGAAATCGACGGACACAATATTCATGACATTCTTCATACCCTAAGGGATCTGCCCGACCCCGCTACTTCAAAACAGCCGACTGCTATCTTGATGAATACGATTAAAGGCAAGGGAGTCCCATTCATGGAAAACACCGTCCTGTGGCATTACGGCGGCATGGACACCGAAGTTGAAAAAAAGGCATTAGCGGCGCTGGATGAAACTTATAATTCCGTGATCGAGCGTTTCAAAAAACTGGAGACCCCATGAGTGATTCGATCCTAAATCCAAATGCGGAAGGCTTAACCTGGACTGTTGAAACATTGGATGAACTGACTCAAGCGGAAATTTATGGACGAGTTCTAACGTCTCTTGCCAAAACCCGCCCCGAGATTGTCTTTCTAACCGCCGACTTAGTAAAGTCGACGAAAATGAAAGAATTTGTCCAGGCGTATCCGGACCGTTTTTTCAACCTGGGAATCATGGAACAAACACTCATGACCGTCGCCGCTGGAATGTCCCTTGCGGGCAAACACCCGTTTGTTTCCACCTTCGGCACTTTTGCTTCAATGCGAGCTTGTGAACAGGTGAGGACTGATATTTGTTATCAAGGGACTCGGGTAAAAATCATGGCCACCCACTCAGGATTGTCCTTCGGCCAGGCGGGGACCACGCACCACTGCCTCGAGGACATCGCGATTATGAGAACCTTTGCGGGAATGACGGTAATCGTTCCGGCAGACAGTTTTGAAACAGCCCAAGTGGTCCGGGCACTAGTCGACTACCCAGGTCCTGCCTATGTCAGATTAGGCCGGGGCTTCGAGTTTCCAGCCTACGAAAACGATCAGTTCGAATTTAAAATTGGGAAAGCAAATACCCTTCATGAAGGTAAAGACTTTACGATAATAGCGTGCGGTGTGGGTGTAGAGGGCGGCAAAGAAGCGGCAGAATTCCTGAAGCACGATGAAAAGATAGAAGTTCGGCTCCTGGATATGCACACCATTAAACCCTTGGACCGCGAGGCCATTATCCGTGCCGCAAAGGAGACCGGTGGAATTGTGACCGTCGAAGAACACTCAATCATCGGAGGCCTAGGCTCAGCCGTTGCAGAGGTTTTAGCAGAAGAAAGACTTGCAGTTCCTTTCAAACGCCTGGGAATTCCTGACCAATGGGCCATGATTGGCTACCCTGAGGATCTCTATGAGCACTATGGAATTAGCGCCAACGGAATCCGCGAGACAGTCCTAAAAATGGTAAAAAGTGCAAAATAGCGAAGCGACTCAACTATCCTACGACAGCAGTCACCTGATAGGGCGCTACACAATATTTGTTACAAACCGCCTTTATTTCCTGTGGCGAAATATCCCTGATCATTTTAATAAACCCATCCTCGGGAAGGACCTTCATTCGATACAGGGCTTCTAGACCATGATGACTAGAAATAGAAGCATCGCTCTGAAGATCCATGGCTCTACGTCCGAGGAAAAACTCTTTCGCTCTTTCCACTTCTTTGGGAGTAGGACCTTTCTGGGCAAGATCGGCTAACACCTTAGCGACTCCTTTTTCCGCTTCCTGGCGCTTCGTAGGAGAACAGGCGATGTAGGTCCCGACATACCCCCGCTCAATCCCCTCGAAACTTATTGGAGAAACAGTGTAAGCGAGGCTTCTCTTTTCGCGAAGTTCGATGAAGAGCCGTCCGCTTTGTCCGCCCAGCAAAGTCTGAAGAAGCCTTAAAGGGTATCGATCTTTGGCCGTAATTTCAGTACCAAGCCCTCCAACCAAAATGTGGAGTTGTTCGCGTCCCAGCAGTTTCTCTACCCAGCGTGGTGCCTTAAGCGCGGGCTCAGGGGCAATCTTTTCCGGAATCGCATAGGGGTAGCCTGTAGGAATCAGCCGTTTAGCTTGATCCGAAAGAGCACTTAACCAGGCCTCTACCGAAGCGGGCTTTACCTGGCCACTGATCGATAAAACAAGACGATCGGGACGTATCCAACCTTTGTGAAACGCTCTCAACTTTTCGGTCTGAATATTTTTAAGACTCTCCAATGAACCGTGAGTCATCCGACCGTATGGATGTTTTTCAAAAAGATTTTCCAGGAAAAGCTTCGAACAAAGCTGTCCTGAGTGATCGTCCACACTCCGCACAGAATCCTCTGCAATTCGGCGTGCATGATCCAACTCTTCTTTTGGAAACTGAGGGTCAAGAAGGACTTCAGAAAAAAGACCACTGAGATCATTCCAATCCCGAGCCAATCCGGTCATCTGCAGACCGATACTGTTTCTCCCGGCAAAACCTTCTAAGCTTGCTGCCTTCCCCTCCACAATTCCAGTAATGGTCCGAGCATCTTTTTGAGAAGTTCCTTTGGGCCAACTCAATGCCATTAAATAGCTGGAGCCCCAATCAGACTCGGGTCTTTCGATCGGACTGCCCAACTCTAAACGTACTCCTCCGAGGGCAGATGCATGAATACTAAATACATGAGAGTGGGGCCGATGAAAAAACCGGACCTGAATGCCTGAAGGCAATGTGTAAGACTCAATGGGATCTGCGCCTTTTTTTGAGCGAACGGGGACAGAACGACTGGGCGCAACTGAAGAATCCACAATCTTCCAGTTGAGCAACTGCTCGGCGGCCTCTTCAAATTTCGAAGTTTGAATCTCGCCGGACTTTTCAGGAAGCAATAGAACTCCGGACATCCTGCGGTAGTCCAGGTACTTTCGGGCAACATCTCTAATTTGAGTAGAAGAAACAGTTCTTAACCGGTCCAGGTATTCTTTATCGTAATCTAGCTCGCCAATGACGAATCTCAGGAAACCAAGTCGTCCGGCCAGACCATCAGCCGTTTGAGTTGCATAGAGCTTTTCGCTCTCAGCATTTACCAGGACTCGTGAAATCTCTTCTGAATCAGGACCGACTTCACAAATTCGTCGCAACTCCTTAAACATCTCCAGTGTAGCTGTTTCAATTTTCTCGATAGTGTCAACTTCGGCCTGAAAATAAAGCATCCCAGGATCCTTGGGAACATACAGGCCTGAGGAGATGTCAGTGACTATTGAGGTTTGATAGAAAAGTTTTTGGTACAAGCGAGAGAGTTCACCCATCCCCAAAACACCGCTCAGAAGATCAAGCGCGGGAAGGTCTTCATGACTCAAATCGGGTACTCGAAACGAAAAACTGATCGTCGGAGTTTTAATATCAAATCGCTTAGTAACCCAAGTCGCTTTCTCGCGAAGAGGTTTTTCTTGGGGACGGGGTTTCGAGGGTGACGGCGCAGGTTTGAGGACCTTTGCACCGTAGTATTTTTCAAGCCTCTCAAGAAGTCTCTTCTTGCGATCCTCCCCTTCGGCCAGAATCGGTCCGACCAAAATCAACCCCATCCGCGCTGGTGTGTAGTGCGCGCGATAGAACTTCTCACGGTCCCCTACGCGAGCTGCTTTGAGAGTCTTCTCGAATCCAATCACTGGCCTACCATACGGGTGATTTTGAAAAGTCTGTTTAAAAAGAGTCTGGAATAGCATCCTGCCCGGAGAGTCTTCGTTCTTCCTAAGTTCCTCTAAAATGACTTCGCGTTCGCTAGAGAAGTCCTTCGCTAAAAACCTCTGCGGTTTAGCAATCGGGCCAAAGTGATCCAATACCTTCTCCCACTGATGGGCAGCGCAGGTCACATGATATACAGTTTGATCAAAGGACGTATAGGCGTTGATATCTCCACCGAGGGACTCAATAAGGCGAGCTGTTTGGCCTGTCGATGTCTTCCCGCTCTCCTTGGCAGCTGCGTCCTTAAACAACATGTGCTCTAGAAAATGGGCAAACCCAGCCTCTTTCGGGCTCTCATCGGTACTGCCAGTGCTAATCCACCAGTAGGTCGCGGCAACCGGACCATCGTAGTGCTGCAGAATTACGGGAATTCCGTTTGAGAGCTCGAGCTGTAGTGGTTCGTAAAATTTCGCCATAATTCTTTTTTCCAATTTGTTAAGCGTATTCTTTTAGACAATAACAGGTTCTGAAGACTACAAAAAAGTATTTTGCTACCCTCTAATATTAGAAAACACAAAGGAACTCAGCGCCCTATGACTGGAAAAACACTCCCCAAACAGTCGAAATCACGCAGCCTACACGTTCGCAACCTGCCCTTCTCCTTGACTGAATCGGCCCTGAAGGGTTTTTTTGAGGAAAAAGGCCTAAGAGTCGAATCTGTCCGAATAGCACTCGATAAGCTTACCGGACGAAACAAAGGTTTTGGTTTTGTTGAGATGAAGACCTCGGAGGACGCTGAAAAGGCGATTCAGGTTCTCGATGGATCTGAATTTCAAGGCCGTAGCCTTTCTATTACAGCTGCGAAGCCCCAGAAAATCATACCTGTAGATGCCAAACAAGCTAGACCCAAAGCCAGAAGATAGACAAAACGGTGTGGAAGTTCGGCGCTATTTATTCTATTAATTTTTGAATGTTCCGCTCAATCTACGCCCATTTCCCTTTTTGCGAATCGAAATGCCATTACTGCGATTTTTATTCGCTTGGGAAGGAAAGAACCAGATCCGAAGATCCGTTGCTTTTTGAGAAAGCCCTGCGCGTAGAGTGTAGCCTCATTTCGGACAAACTGGATTCAGAACTCGAAACACTTTTTTTCGGGGGCGGTACCCCTAGTATGACCGCATTTGATTCTATGGCTCGCGCCATTGAACCCTTGTGGAGCCGGACCCAGCTGGGACCGGATACGGAATGGACAATGGAAGCCAACCCATCCTCGGTAGATCTAACTTCGCTCCGGCAATTTCGCTCCTTGGGCGTCAACCGGATCAGTATGGGTATGCAGGCCTTGAGGCCAGACCTCTTGACTCTTTTAGGAAGAGTTCACTCTCAGGAACAGGGGTTAAAGGCTTTGGAAACGCTCTTTGAGGCGGGTTTTGAAAATGTTTCAGTAGACCTACTTTGTGGGGTCCCCGGACAGAGCCTGAAAGATGTGGAGGCCGCGCTCCAAACTCTATGCAGTTTTCCGATCCAACACCTGAGCTGTTACCTACTGACCTTGCCGGGGCACCATAAGATGGCAAAGGACCTCCCGGATGAAGACACTCAACTCTCCCACCTGCTCTTTGTCGATGAATGGATGGTAGGACAAGGTTTCGAGCATTATGAAATCTCCAACTATGCAAAGCCAGGGAGGAAATCAAAACACAATCTCCGCTACTGGCAGGGAGCATCCTACCTAGGATTAGGACCGTCAGCCCATAGTTATTGTTCTTCTACTCAGCAAAGATGGAAGAACTTCTCCTCACTCCATAAGTACGCTACTTCCCTAATAGAGGAAAAAAAACTCCCTACTGAGGCCAAAGAGAAACTAACCCCCCGGCAAATCCACTTAGAGTCTTGGATGCTTGCACTCCGTCTCTCTGATGGATTCCCGCTGCAGTGGTTGGAAAGCGCTACTCAACGATCTCGGGCCAAAATCCTGGAATCACAAGGCCTTTTAGAAAATCATCCTGCCGACCCTCAGCGTCTGCGGCTCACACCTAGGGGCTTCGCCCTTTCTGACCAGATCATCGCCGCGCTTTCCTAGCCTTATTTTCGACTTTTAACGGATTTGGACCTTTAGATTTGACTTCAATGATTTCATGCACATAGTAACCGGATATCGAAGGAGAAAAGAAGTGACATCTGCCAACGAAGAAAATTCGGCCCAAGGTGCTCAATCTGAGCTTAATGGTAAACAAGCTCCAGAACAGACTGAGCAAAGCGGAGCCGAGACTCAAATGAAGAAAATCGCGGATCTGGAAGCTCAGATTAAGGAAAAAGAGGCCAAGTACCTCTACCTTTATGCTGATTTTGATAACTTTAAAAAACGTGCCGTAAAAGAGCGGAGTGATCTGATTAAGTTTGGCTGGGAGTCTCTAGCACGCGAACTTTTGCAAACTGTGGATAACTTGGAAAGAGCTGTTTCCCATATTCCTCAGGGGAGCGATCCCAGTCTAGCTGAGGGCTTAAATCTGGTCTTGGCTCAATTTAAAGCGAGTCTCTCCAAATACGGTGTTCAGAATATTGACTGTCTAAAAATGGAATTTGATCCGAACCTTCATGAAGCCATTGGACAAGAGCCTTCCGAGCTTCCTTCCGGAACTGTCGTGCGTGAGCATACTCGCGGATACACCCTTCATGGACGGTTACTCCGTCCGGCTAGGGTCAGTATAAGTAGTGGAAGAATGGGCGGAATTTAATAGATTTGACGAAAAGATTTCCAGCCCCATATTTCAATCTAAGGGCTTGAAAACAGGGGTCGAAACTAAAAAAGTTTATTAATTTAGAACAGTTTTATTTAGTTAAGTAATGAAAGGGAAATGAGGATTTTATGGGAAAAATAATTGGTATCGATTTGGGAACAACGAACTCCTGCGTTGCAGTGATGGAAGGCGGAGAAACGAAAGTCATCCCCAACTCCGAAGGCGCAAATACAACCCCATCTGTTGCCGGATTTGCAGGATCTGGTGAAAAGCTAGTAGGGCAAGCTGCAAAACGCCAAGCTGTTACCAATCCAGAAAAGACCGTTTTTGAAGCCAAGCGACTGATTGGCCGTAAATTCAGTTCAAAGGAAGTACAAGAGTTCATCAAAGTAGCTCCCTTTAAGATTTATGAAGCGAAAAATGGAGATGCATGGGTAAAAGTGGGCGACCGCGAATATTCTCCTCAGGAAATTTCTGCTCTCGTTCTTCAGAAAATGAAGAAAACTGCTGAAGACTATCTTGGCGAACCTGTTACAGAGGCTGTCGTCACAGTCCCTGCTTACTTTAATGATGCTCAAAGACAAGCCACTAAGGACGCAGGTAGAATCGCAGGTCTTGAAGTCAAAAGAATTATCAACGAACCTACATCCGCAGCCTTAGCTTACGGTTTAGACAAAAAAGGCAAGGAACACACCGTCGCCGTTTTTGACCTAGGCGGTGGAACATTCGATGTCTCGATTCTTGAATTGGGCGATGGCGTTTTTGAAGTCAAAGCTACCAACGGCGATACATTTCTAGGCGGAGGCAACTTCGACCAGAGAATCATCGACTGGTTGGCCGATGAATTTAAGAAAGAAAGCAGCATCGATCTTCGCAAAGACAAGATGGCGCTTCAACGACTGAAGGAAGCCGCTGAAAAAGCAAAGCATGAGCTTTCCAGTTCAAACGAAACCGACATTAACCTTCCGTTTATCACTGCAGACGCTTCTGGTCCAAAGCACCTGAACCTCAAACTTTCTCGCGCCAAGCTTGAAGCTCTTGTTGCAGACCTGATTGATAAGCTGGTTGGACCTTGCGAAACCTGTATCAGCGACTCCGGGATCAGCAAAAGCAAGATCGATGAGGTCATTCTGGTCGGTGGGATGACTCGTATGCCTCGAGTTCAGCAGAAGGTGAAGGAAATCTTTGGTAAAGAACCTCATAAAGGAGTGAATCCTGACGAAGTTGTAGCTGTAGGAGCGGCTGTTCAGGGTGGAGTCCTTAAAGGTGAAGTCAAAGATGTTCTGCTACTTGACGTTACGCCTCTCTCTTTGGGGATCGAAACTTTGGGTCACCCAACTTACGGTGGATCTTTTACAAAGCTCATTGAAAAGAACACCACGATCCCAACTAAGAAGTCACAAACCTTCTCAACGGCTGCTGATAATCAGTCTGCAGTTACCATTCATGTTCTGCAAGGAGAGAGAGAGTTTGCAAAAGACAATAAATCTCTAGGCAGATTTGACTTGGTTGGACTTCCTCCAGCTCCCCGCGGCGTGCCTCAGATTGAAGTGACTTTCGATATTGATGCAAACGGCATTGCCCATGTGAGTGCAAAGGATTTAGGCACTGGAAAGGAACAATCTATTCGTCTCACTCCATCAGGCGGGTTGTCGGAAGAAGAAATTACCCGAATGAAGAAGGAAGCTGAACAGCACCATGCTGAAGACGAAAAGCGGAAGCAGGTTGTGAATGCCCGCAACACCTTGGATGGGCTAATCTACACCATCGAAAAAACCGTTAAGGAAAACGGAGAAAAAGTCTCTGAAGACGTTAAGAAATCAGTCGAGGAAGCTCTTGTTGAAGCCAGAAAGCATATAGATAGCGATGATGCTGCTGAGATTCAAAAAGCGACAGAAAACTTAACCGCAGCGTCCAACAAGATGGCAGAGCAGATGTATAAGTCTTCAGGCCCAACCCCCGGTGCTGCTGACGCCTCAGGAGCTGGAACTTCCGGCCAAGGCGGAGGGTCTCCCGAAGGTGAAGCAAAAGGAAATAAGAAGGGCGACGATGTGATTGATGCAGACTATAAGGAAGTCTGATAATTTATTCTCGGTTTAAAAAGGCAGTCAGGAGATGATCCAGAAACTGGGTTATCTCCTGATTTTCTTCTGGGATTCTTATTCTATCGGAACTGGGTATTGAAAAATTATGGCGACCAAGCGCGATTACTATGAAGTTCTAGGTGTTGGTAAAACTGCTTCGACGGACGAAATCAAAAAAGCGTACCGAAAACTTGCAATCCAACATCATCCAGACAAGAACCCCGGAAACAAGGCCTCTGAGGAAAAGTTCAAGGAGCTTTCGGAAGCCTATGAAGTGTTATCCGATGCGCAAAAACGGCAAGCCTATGACCAGTTCGGCCACGCAGCAACTGGGGCAGGTGGCGGCCCAGGGGGCTTTGGAGGCTTTCAAGGATTCGAGGGCGGTTCCATCAATGATATTTTCGGAGACATTTTTGGAGATCTCTTTGGCGGCGCAGGGGGCCAAGCTCGAGGCCGCGGTAGAAGGAGAGCCGGAGGCCGTCCAGGAGACGACCTAAGAACTACTTTGGATATCACTTTTGAGGAAGCCGCTTTTGGAGCGGAAAAGGTAATCACGATTCCCCGAGCGGTGGCTTGTGGTACCTGTAGCGGGACGGGAGCTAAAGCTGGCACACACCCTGAAAATTGTTCTCAATGTGGCGGTAGAGGCGAGGTAGCTTTTCAACAAGGATTCTTTGCGATTTCGAGACCCTGCCCCAAGTGTAACGGAATGGGCCAAACCATTCCAAACCCATGCCAGACCTGCTCAGGCACGGGACAGGAAAAAAAGAGAACGCAAATTGCCGTTAAGATTCCTGCGGGCGTGGACACCGGACAACGACTCAAGCTCACAGGTGAGGGTGAAGCCGGCGAGCGGGGCGGCACGGCAGGTGACCTCTACGTCGTAATCAATATTCTCCCACACGATTTTTTTACACGGGATGAGTTTGATGTCATTTGCGAAGTCCCTATTACATTTATGCATGCGGCACTTGGCGCTGAAATCGAAGTACCTACTCTTGAGGGCAAAGTAAAAATGAAGATCCCTCCTGGAACTCAGTCCCATAAAATACTGCGTTTGAAAAATAAAGGACTAGCCCGATTGGGTTCTTATGGACGAGGCGACCAGCTCGTCCGGGTGATTGTAGAGATTCCAACAAAGTTAAACGCAGAGCAAAAAGACCTTCTCAAAAGATTTGGAGAATTGGGTGGAGACGCGGCTCATCCGATGTATCATCGTTTCTTTGAGAAAGTGAAAAACATCTTTGGATAACAAAACATTAAGTTGGAAGAGTCTAGGTTCAATTGCAGTTCTTATCTTGGGTCCGGGTTGTGCAAGCGCACCGTCTACGCCCCGAGACCCTCTTTTAAATTCCCCGAAAAAACCCCAAGCCTTAAAGGCTGAGAGTGTTGCTTCGGAGGAACTGAGTGCCTACAAGGAAATCGAAGCCCTGTATGCCAAAGATGAGGCAAATGAGGCAGAGAGTCGAATTCAGCTCT